>JAJTDS010000067.1 GCA_021298605.1 Rickettsiales bacterium | reverse complement strand
AATTTCTAACTATTTTAACAAATTTATCAATTAATTAGCGGTTTTTTTGCAATTATTTAAATAAATTTGCTTAAATTTTTATAAAGCTATTCTAAATATAACTAAATGCAAGCAATATTAAATATGATTTTAATTTTATTACTTGGCTCTGTTATAATTTATAAATAATTAAATTTTTTAACTCGAAAGGCAATCCCCAGAGAAAGGCAACAAGGGGCTGAAGCCCCTTGTTGCCGTTAGTCGAGGGTTCGAAGCCAGAAAAGCAACAGATCCTGCGACTTCGTGCAGGATGACAAAAAACTAAACCCTCGCGAGATTGTTGATATCTAATAACCCTACCCCAAGATTTTATTTTCTGGGAGGGTCGAAGGCAAAGCCTTCGGGGAGGGGTCGTAGATAATATTTTTAGCAAAATTAAGATTGAGTTGGTTGCTAGCTTTTTAACCCTCCACCGAACGGCTTAATGCCGTTGCAAAACGGCACCCAGAAATAGGATGAAGCTGCGTCCCGACTTTCGTCGGGATGACAGCAGGGGGTTAGAATGAAGAAGAAAAAGAAGCTGTTATTCAATAATATTCTTTTTTTGCGATATTTAGGTTGAAACTAGTAAATAAAATATTAATAATTAGGATTGTTGAATATTAAAATTTTAGCAATCAAAACTCACTTATTAAATCTGCAAATTTATGGAAGAAAATTTTAACAAAAATAATTTAAATACCAATAAAAGGCTTGGTTCAGGCTTATCAACATTGCTTGGCGATAAGAAAAACAAGAATAATAACAATGGGGGCATTGAAAATATTGATCTAATTGATATTGATAAATTAATTCCGGGAATTTATCAACCCAGAAAAAACTTTAATCAAGAAGAACTTGAAGAGCTAGCAAAATCAATAGTTGAAAATGGTTTAATGCAACCAATTATTGTCAGAACTGCAGAAGATAACCATTATTTTGAGATAATCGCTGGAGAAAGAAGGTTTCGTGCTTGCAAAATTGCCGGTCTAACCCAAATACCAACCATAGTAAAAAAAATCAATAATCATCAAGCCTTAGAATTAGCTATTGTTGAGAATATTCAAAGGTCGGATCTATCTCTAATTGAAGAGGCTAATGGCTACAAACAATTAATTGAAGAATTCTCTTACACTCAAGAACAAATTGCCAATAAGGTTGGTAAAAGCCGTAGCCATATTGCTAATATTATCAGGCTTTTAGCTCTTCCTAAAAGTGCCTGCGAATTTCTAGAAAAGAAACTAATTTCAATGGGCCATGCCAGAGCGGTGCTTAGTGCCAATAACCCTGAAGAAATGATTAAAAAAATTATTGCCAATTCAATGACAGTAAGAGAAGTTGAAGATGAAATTCGCAATCAAAAAATTACTAAACCAAATCAAGATTTATCAACATCAGAGGAATATCTCAATCAAAACAACAAAAATGCTAGCGGAAATTTAGTCGCATTTATTAGAAATGAAAAATCAATTAAATTTATTAGCCCAGAACATATAAAACAGCTAGCTAGCCAATTATCGGATAAAATAAATTGCAAAGTACAAATTAATTATAATTCGCTAAAAAATCGTGGCAAATTAATGATTGATTTTGAAGATATTGGGACTCTACAAAATCTAATCAATAAATTACAAGAAAATAATATCGAAGAATAAATATGGTTAAAGGACATTCATACCTTAATAAAATCGCCAACTACATTCCGGGAACCTCAAAAATTAAGGGTGCAGAAAAAATTATTAAATTATCTTCTAATGAAAATGCTTTAGAATGTAGCAATAAAGCAATTGTAAGCTATAATCAACATAGTTCGCAATTATTTCGTTATGCCGACGGATCTTGCAATGAACTTCGCCAAGCAATTGCCAATAAAAATAACATAAATTCAGAACAAATTGTTTGCGGTGCCGGATCAGATGAAATAATTTCACTTATAACACTTGCATTTGCAGGTATTGGAGACGAAATAATTTATAGCGAACACGGCTTCTTAATGTATCCAATTTCTGCCCATAAAGTTGGGGCAAATGCTATTAAGGCAAAAGAAATAAACCTCAAAACCAATATAAAGGCAGTTTTAGAGGCAATAACCGAGAAAACTAAAATAATCTTTATTGCCAACCCCAACAACCCTACCGGCTCTTATTTAAATAAAAACGAATTGCAAGAACTGTTAGATAAAGTTCCGCCCCATATATTATTAGTGTTAGATAATGCTTATGAAGAGTTTGTGACCATAGAAGATTATCCAAAATCTTTACCTCTAATTGAAACTTATCCCAATTTAATTATTACTAAAACTTTTTCAAAAATTTATGGCTTAGCATCTTTAAGGCTAGGCTGGAGCTATTCTAGCCTAGAAATCGCAACAATTCTCAATAAAGTAAGGGGCCCTTTTAATGTAGGCGGTCCCGCACAATATTCAGCAATAACAGCTTTAGCGGATAATAATTTTATTGAAGAATCAATTGACCACAACAATCAATGGCTAAAAATATTTTTTACTAAAATAGCTCAATTTAGTAACATTAAAGCCCATCCATCGGTTGCTAATTTTATTTTGCTTGATTTTTTTAATGCAGAAATTTGCCAAAAAGCTAATGAAATTTTGCTACAAAATAATATTATTCTTAGAGAAATGACAGCCTATAATTTACCACAATGCCTTAGAATGACTATTGGAAAAGGCTGGGAAAATGAAGAATTGCTAAAAATTTTAACTAAAATTGATAACTTAATCAATGATCTTCAGTAATTTCACTCAACAAGACTTACCCTCCCTAGTAGCATCAATATTAATCTTAGTATTTATGATATCTAGGCTTGCAGGCGGAGGTATGACCTTCTCAAAAATAGCAAAATATACCGTAATCTGGGGAATATTAGGGCTGTTGATAATAGCAATATATTCTTATCGCTTTGATTTTATTGATTTTAAACAAAGAATTTTTAGAGAACTAAACCCTAGCAAGCCATCAATTGATAAAGACAATAAAATTATCATCAACATTTCTCAAGATAAACATTTTTATATTCAAGCAAAAATCAATCAAAAAGATATTTTATTTCTGGTTGATACAGGAGCAACCGATATCACCATTTCAAAAGAAGATGCAAAAAAAGTTGGTATTAATTTAAGTAAACTAACTTTTAATCGCCTTTATCAAACCGCAAATGGCAAAAGCTGGGGAGCAAACACCACAATAGAAGAGCTCAATATTGCTAATAGTAGCTTTAAAAATGTTAATATTTCAATCAATCAAAATCAAATGGGAGTTTCATTATTTGGAATGTCAGGATTAAGGAAATTCAAAAAATATGAATTTTACAATGATAAACTTATATTAACTCCTAATTGATATTACCTACATCTCAATTCCAACAATTAAGTTTACTAAAAATAATCAAAATGAATCAAGAAAAAATCCTTATTACTGGTAGTTTAGGTCAAATAGGCTCTGAACTTAGCTTCGCTTTAAAAAAAATTTATGGCGAGAATGCAGTTATAACCTCTGATATTCGCTCTATTGATAAGGTCGATAGCGAATTTTTACCTTATGAAAATCTCAATGTTCTTGATAGACAGCAAGTTGCAAATGTTGTTAAAAAACATAACATCACCATCATTTATCATTTAGCAGCAATATTATCGGCAACTGGCGAGAAAAACCCTCAAAATTGCTGGGATATCAATATGAACGGGATGATAAATATTTTAGAAGTTGCTAGAGAGCTAAATATAAAACAAATAATTTGCCCAAGCTCTATTGCTGTTTTTGGTCCAGAGACTCCCAAAATCAATACTCCACAACAAACCATTATTTTGCCAAAAACAATTTATGGCATTAGCAAAGCCTGCGGAGAATTGCTGTGCGAGTATTATGTTCAAAAATACAAGCTTGATGTAAGAGGGTTGAGATATCCGGGTTTAATTAGCTATAAAACTCCAGCAGGTGGCGGAACTACTGATTATGCGGTAGAAATTTTTTACGAAGCAATAAAAAATAAATCTTATCAATGCTTTTTAAAAGCTGAAACCACCCTACCAATGATGTATATGAATGATGCAATTCGTGGCACCATTGAATTAGCAAATACCGATTTTAATCAATTAAAACATCATACTAATTTTAATTTTGCAGGAGTTAGTTTTTCTTGCGAAGAATTGGCAAATGAAATTAAAAAACATATTGTTGACTTCAAAATTACTTATCAACCAGATTTTCGCCAGCAAATCGCTGATTCTTGGCCTAAATCAATTGATGATTCTGTTGCTAGAAATGAATGGGACTGGAAACCAAAATATAACTTAGCAAAAATTACTGAAGATATGATCTTAAATTTAAGAAAAAAACTTAAAAACTAAGAAATAAAATTACACAAAAATTATCAAAAACTCACTATTTATAATAGTTGAGCTTAATAATATATATTTTATTTATTGAACAGATATT
>JAJTDS010000006.1 GCA_021298605.1 Rickettsiales bacterium | reverse complement strand
TAATAGTAATGATTCTAAAAATTAAAAAACCAGAATTAGAAAGACCTTTTAAATGCCCAGCACCTTTTATTGTAGGGGGTTTAGCATTTATAGGTTGTTCTTATTTAATGTTTACTTTAATTAATAATAATATTAAAATATTTGGCATTTGGTTAGCATTATCAACTATTTTTTATTTTAGTTATAGCTATCACAAAAGCCCATTAAAAAAACAAAAATAATTATGTCAAAAATAATCAATATCGAACAAATAATTAAGTTAATACCGCATCGCTACCCTATTTTATTAGTTGATAAAATAATCTCTCTTGAGCCAAATAAAAAAGTAATCGCAATTAAAAATGTAACTTTCAATGAACCTCATTTTATGGGACATTTTCCTGAAAAGCCAATTATGCCGGGTGTTCTTATTATTGAAGCTATGGCACAAGCATCTTCAGTAATGGTTTCGCATTCTGGAAATTTTAATCCAGAAGAAAAATTGGTTTATTTTATGTCGATTAGTGATGCAAAATTCAGAAAGCCAGTAATTCCGGGAGATGTTCTTGAGCTTCATATTAATGTAATTCAAAATCGTGGAGCAGTATGGAAAATGTCAGGAGTAGCAATGGTAGAAGGCAAGAAAGTTGCAGAAGCAAGCTTCTCAGCTATGATAGTTGATAAACAAAAAACATTAGAACAAGATTAGTAAAATTAAAAATGAACAATATTCATCCAACTGCAATTATTGATTCGAAAGCAAATATCGCTGAAAATGTTTTAATTGGAGCATATTCAATCATTGGAGCCAATGTAACTATTGAAACAGGCACAATTATTAAATCTCATGTTGTCATTGAAGGCAGAACAATTATTGGCAAGGACAATATCATTTTTCCATTTTCAACCATTGGCTTAGCACCACAAGACTTAAAATTTAAAGGGGAAGATTCTTCGTTGGTAATTGGTGATAATAATCAAATTCGTGAACATTGCACTATTCATCGTGGCACTAAAGACGGAGCAATGATTACTAAAATTGGCAATAATTGTTTATTTATGGTAGGTTCTCATATAGCTCACGATTGTATTGTAGGAAATGAAGTAATATTAGCAAATAATGCAACACTTGCTGGCCATGTTGAAGTTGACGATCAAGCAATTATTGGCGGTCTTTCTGCTATTAGACAATTTGTTAGGGTTGGTAAGGGGGCGATGGTAGGTGGTATGTCAGGAGTTGAGAGCGATGTGATTCCTTTTGGAACAGTGTTTGGAGAAAGAGCCTCGCTTAATGGCTTAAATATTGTTGGAATGAAAAGAAAATCAATTTCTAGAGAAGAAATCCACCAAGCTAGGCATTTTTTTGAAAAATTATTTCATGATGATAAAGAAAATTTTCTTACTAAAATTGAGCTAGCAAGCAATAATTATAACGGTTATGTTGTTAAAGAAATTATCAACTTCATCAAATCTCAACAAAGTTCATTAGCTTTCTGTAAACCAAAAAAATAATTATATTCTAAAATCTAAAGATTCAACTATTTACTAGAAATAATCTATGCGACATATTTGTTTAGACATTGAAACAACGGGGCTTGACCCAAAAGCAGGGCATCGAACCATAGAAATAGCTTGCATTGAAATGATAAATTTAGTAAAAACTGATAAATTTTTTCATTGCTACATTAATCCAAAAAGAGATGTTCCCTTTGAAGCATTTAAGATTCATAATATCTCCACTGAATTTTTACAAGATAAACCTTATTTTGAAAATATTGCAAAAGAATTTCTAGATTTTATTGGCGACTCAACTTTAGTAATTCATAATGCTCCATTTGACACTAAATTTCTCAATTTTGAATTAGAAGCAAATGGCTTTAGAAGCCTAGCAGAAAAAAATAAAATTATCGATTCTCTGATTATGGCACGAACCAAGTTCCCTGGTGGGCAAAACTCTCTTGATGCCTTATGCAGAAGATTCAACATTGACAATAGCAAAAGAACATATCATGGCGCTTTACTTGACACTGATTTACTTTGTCAGTTATTTATAGAATTAATGGGCGGAGCCCAAACAGAATTAATGAATAGCAATGAAGAATCTGAAAAATTCAATTACTCAATGAATAAATCAAAATTTATCACCCATATTGACAGCGAAAATTCTCCCTATAAAAATTTACCTATTCGAGATTTTTCACCCAATAATCAACAATTAGAAGAACATTATCAATTTATTAAAAAAAATTTTAAGAAGAATTTGTGGAATTATGAATAAAAAAATTATCGCTTTTCAAGGAGCTATTGGTGCAAACTCCCATCTTGCATGCCAAACTTTTTATAAACAACTAGAACCACATTCTTTTCCAACATTTTACGATGTTTTTCAGGCCGTACTTAATGGCAATGCAGATTATGGAATAATACCCCTTGAGAATTCATATGCGGGCAGAGTCTCGGAAATACACAATCTTTTGCAAGAAAATAATGTTTCAATTGTGGCAGAACACTTCTTTAACATTAACCATTATTTAGCAGGCATTGAAAATTGTCAAATATCAGATGGCAAAGAAGTATACTCACATCCACAAGCATTAATGCAATGCCAAAAAAATATTCGTAAATTAAACTTAAAGCCAACAGAATTCTCTAATACAGCCGAGGCAGCAAAATTTATCTCTCTACAAAATGATAAAACTAAGTTTGCAATTTGCTCAGAGGAGGCTTCTAAAATCTATAACCTAAAAATATTAGAAAAAAATTTTCAAGATTCTAACAACGAAAATATTACCATTTTTATTGTCATCTCTAAACAACCAACAGAACTAGAAATTGGCTCAAGAAAAATAATAACTTCAATGATATTCACTATCCGCAACATACCGGGTGCTTTATATAAAGCATTGGGGGGTTTTGCAACCAATGGAATTAGCATGATAAAACTAGAAAGCTATATTCCGGGAGGCTCTTCGATTGAAGCAAAATTTTTTATTGCAATCGATGGTCATCCAAGCGAACAAAAGGTCGCCCTTGCTCTTGAAGAATTAGGCTTTTTCTCTAAAAATGTAAAATTACTTGGAGTTTACTATGCAGATCAATCAAGATTATAAATTAGTAGATTAATAATGAGAATTATTGCGGGCAAATTTAAGGGCAAAAAATTATTAACTACAGAATTAAAAAATAGCCTCCTAAGACCAACCACCGACAAAAACCGTCAAGCAATATTCAATGTTATAACCTCAACAAATTTCTTGAATCATAATAATTTCTCAATCGAAAATAGCAAAATTTTAGATCTATGTTGTGGTAGCGGAGCATTAGCAATTGAAGCAATATCAAGAGGAGCAAAATCTGCGACTTTGGTTGACAACAATCCTCATAATCTAAATTTAGCAAAAAACAATTCTCATCACTTACAAATTAACGAAAAATTTGAGTTTATTAGCAATGATGTAGAAAAACTGCCCTATAATCAAAATTATTTTGACTTAATATTTCTTGACCCTCCCTATAAGAGCGATTATCTTCGTTTAGTAAAAAATTTAATTACTAATAGTTGGTGGCAAAAAGAATCGATATTAATCATTGAGCTTAATTTTAAAAATAATAATTTAATCAATGAAGAAGCAATAAAAATGATAAGCAAAATTAGAGGAATAAAACAAAATTTTCAAAAAATTATTCAAGAATTATCAAGCAACCTCAATAAAATTCTAGCCCCAGAACTCAATAATCTTAAATTAAATATTAATTTAATCGATTGCAAGAAATATGGAGAAACCTTATTTTTACTGTTAAAATTACATTAAATCAGTCGTAAATTTTGTAATTTCAAAAATATTAAACCCCATTTATTATGATAAAAATCTTTACGAAAAGACCATCCTTATACATACAGATATTAATTGCAATATTCATTGCGATAATATTCGCTATAACTATGCCAGAAAATGCTATAAAAATGAAGCCTCTTGGGGATATATTCATAAAACTAGTAAAAATGTGCATTCCACTAATAATATTCTGCACCATTACTCTAGCGATGATAAGCGGATCAAACTCAAATAGAATTGGCAAAATTGCTTTAAAAACTATCATTTATTTTGAAATTGTAACCACAATAGCAATGATAATTGGAGCATTAGTGGCTATATATTTTAAACCAGGAGCAGGAATAAATGCAAATCTTGTAGAAATAGATAAATCATTAATAGGAGTTAAAACTACCAAAACTAGCTTTGAGGATTTTATTTTAAATATTATTCCAAATAGCTTTTTCGAAGCTTTCACCAAAAGCGAAATTTTACCAATTTTATTTGTTTCAATAATATTCGGCATCGCCTTATCTCAAATCAAAGAAAGATGTAAAATAATTATTGATGGAATTAATCAATTATCAGAAACAACCTTTAAAATCATCGCCTTAATAATGCAATTAGCACCAATAGGTGCGTTTGGAGCAATGAGCTATACTATTGCAAAATTCGGACCAGAATCACTATTATCATTAACCAAACTATTGGCTTGTTTATATATAACATCTTTCTTATTTGTGATAATTATATTTGGAATTATTCTAAAGCTCTGCGGTTCCAGTATTTTCAAATTAATTAGCCATATTAAAGAAGAAATATTTATTACATTTGGCACCGCCTCTTCAGAACCAGCACTACCAAGCTTAATGAAAAAAATGGAGAAATTTGGTTGTTCAAAAGCAATAGCTAATTTTGTTATTCCCGCAGGCTATTCATTGAACTTAGATGGAACCTGCATTTCATTTACAATGATTATAATCTTTATTGCACAGGCTTTTAATATTCAACTTTCAAATTGGCAGATTATTGAAATTATGCTAATTTTACTAGTTAGTTCAAAAGGAGCAACTGCAATTGTTGGTAGTGCATTTATAACCATAGCCACCACCTTATCAATGGTAGATACAGTTCCAGTTGCAGGGCTAGTGTTAATTCTTGGAATTGATAGATTTATGGCAGAAGCAAGATCGGTAACCAATCTAATCGGCAATGCTACCGCATCAATCGTAATTTCAAAGCTTGAAAATAATTTTAATCAACAAATAATAGAAATAGAAGAATAGTTTTGTAATTAATTTTTTTCAGAATTATTATTTTTCTCTTTATCGTCAAATAATATTCTGCCAGCAGAACCTTCAAGATCTTCGAACTGCTTATTTTTAACACTCCATAAAAATGCTATCAAGCCAATTATTGCAAGCAATAAAGTAATTGGAATTAATATAACCAAAGAAAACATAAAATCTTAATGAGCAAGAGGCATTAATTTTGCCCCTCCAATAATATGAACATGAAAATGCTCAACTGTTTGGTCTGCATCTTTTCCATTATTGGTAATAATTCTGAAGCCCGATGGACAATGCAAATTGGCTATTTCAGATAGTTTATTAAAAAAATAAGCAATATTTTCTGAACTAGCCAAATTGATAAAATCGGTGAAATTTCGACATTCTAATTTTGGAACAACTAAAATGTGGACTGGAGAAATCGGAGCAATATCGTTAAATGCAATAATTTGATTATCTTCATAAACTTTATTGCAGTTAACCTCTCCTCTAATAATTTTTGCAAAAATATTATTAGAATTGTAAGGCATAAATATTGTTATTTACTTTCGGAAGCAAGATAAACTCTTATCATTTTATCAGGATTTTTTACTTCTCCGTTAAAATTTTGATCGCCTTTTTTAATTTTATCAACAATTTCCATTCCAGAAACCACCCTTCCCCATACTGTATATTGGCGATCTAAAAATCTTGAATCTTTTGTAACGATAAAAAATTGACTATTTGCACTATCTGGATTAGCTGCTCTTGCCATAGAAAGAGCTCCTCTAATATGAGGTTCATCAGAAAATTCTGCTTTTAAATTTGGCAATTTACTACCGCCCATACCAGTCCCCGTAGGGTCTCCAGTTTGAGCCATAAAGCCATCAATAACACGATGAAACACTATACCATCATAAAACTTTTGTTTTGTAAGGGTTTTTATTCTCTCAACATGCTTAGGAGCTACTGTTGGTAGTAATTCTATCAATACATTACCGTCTTTAAGTTCAATAATAATTGTATTTTGTGGGTCTAAGCCAGCAGGAAGATTAACAGGCTTTGAAATAGCTTCGGAAGTCATAATGAAAAAGTTAATAATTATAATGTTAATAATAATTTTTGCGATATTTTTTTTAAAATTTAGCAATTTTAACATAATTTATTTTTTTAAAATTAATAAAAATCCCAGCTAAATGTCTTTTATTAAGAACTTAACTGGGAGAAAATATATCTAACTATGCTTTAGTAGATTTTTTTTGTTTTACAATTTCTATTTCAGATAAACGATTAGATGCAATTAGTTTTTTCTTAATTTTAACTCTTAGTTTTTTACCAATATCACTTAGTTTATTAAAACGAAAATTTACCAAAAAACTATCAATATTACCATATTTGTTGATGGTTCTAAGGGTAGAAGTTGCAACTTTAAGCTTTAAGTTGGCACCAAGAGTTTCGCTAAAGAAACCAATAGTTTTAAGATTTGGCAAAAAACGACGACGAGTTTTGCGGTTAGAGTGGGAAACTTGATTCCCACTCATTGGTTTTACTGAAAGTAGTTCGCAGATACGAGACATTTGATTTATAAGTTTTTTATTATTTAACTACATTAGAAGATCCTGCTTCTTGAATATCTTTTTGAGTATCACAAGTTAGACCACTAGTTCCAGTGATTGCACTGATGATTTTAGGAGCACCAAAAATTGCAGAGATACCAAGAACAAGAGCTATTAACAAACCCCAGTTTAATTTACCAGTAAAGAAACCCACACCAGCAGCAACGATTGCAAAGGCACAAAAGGTTTTACCAGCATTACCAGTAGTGATTTTATAAACGTTACACAAAACTCTTGAAAGTGGGTTATCATCAACACTAACTGTACTTTGTGCAAAAGCAGAAGATTGACTAACCACTAGGCTTAAAAAGCAGAAAGCTAATAATTTAGCGAAGTTTTTTACAATTTTTTTCATAGATACTTAAAATAAGTTGAATTTATATTATTTAATTACTCTTAAGTTGAATAGTTTTATACTAAACAAAATCCTAGCAATAAATTTAATAGCTTTATTTTATTTGTCAAATAAAATAAATAGGCAGATTTTAATAAAACTTTAACTTTAAAACAAGAATTATGAACAAAATATTATTTATCATTACTGGTAGTGTTGCTTGCTATAAAGCGGTTGAGGCAATTCGCTTACTTAAAAAACAAAATTATCAAATAACCCCTATTTTAACTAAAGGTGGAGCAGAATTTATTACACCTTTATTATTAACATCAATTAGTGGCAATGAAACATTAAGCGATTTATTTTGTGCCAATCAAGAAGCAAAAATCAATCATATTGAATTATCTAGATCTAGCGACTTAATCGTTGTAGCTCCCGCCAGTGCAGATTTTATTGCTAAAATTGCTAATGGATATGCGGATGACTTAGCTTCTACTACTATTATTGCCTCTAACAAAAGATTGGTTATAGCTCCAGCAATGAATGAAAGAATGTGGAATAGTGCTAGTAATATCGAAAATATTGAAAAATTAAGAGCTAGAGGAGTTGTTATCATTGAACCAGAAATTGATATTCTCGCTTGCGGAGAAATAGGAGTTGGAAAAATGGCTAATATTAATGTAATTATCGAGAAAATTAATAATACTCTCTCTAATCAACGAAAATTACAGGGTAAAAAAATTATTATCTCTGGCGGAGCAACATTTGAAGCCATTGATTCGGTTAGATTTATTGGTAATTTTTCTTCTGGGATGCAAGCAATATCAATTGCCGAGGAGCTTTATTTATCTGGTGCAGAAGTAATATTTGTTGCTAGCAATATTTTTAAACCTATTAATTTACCTTCCTCGCAAATAATTAGAGTTAAAAATAGCCAACAAATGCATAAAGCAATTTTAGAAAACCTATCGCAATCTTTTGCTTTTATATCTTGTGCGGCAGTTTGTGATTTTAAAATAAAGAATTTTAGTATTAGCAAAATTAAAAAAGGTGACAAGCAAAATTTAACCTTGGAATTAGAGCAAAATATTGATATATTGAAAGATATCGCCAATAACAAATCAAGACCTCCTCTAGTTATTGGCTTTGCTGCCGAAGATGCCGATATTGACACCACAACTAGAGAAAATATGGCAAGGCAAAAACTTGAAAAAAAGAACTGCGATATAATAGTTGCAAACAGCTTACAAAATGGCAAAGTATTTGGAAATGAATTTACCGAGGCAATCATTATTGATAAAAGCTTAACAAATAATTTAGGCATTATCACTAAGAAGTTTTTAGCTAAGAAAATAGTAGAGTTAATTATTTCAAAAATCTAATAAATTTAGCAAACAAAACTATAATTTAATAAACCACAAACTTAGAAACCGCCTATATTTCAAGCCCTAACCTATAATAAACAGCATATTTATTGTTATTACTTTCTAATTTAGAGTCTGTTAAAGTTTTAGCTAAACTCAATTGACTATTAAATTGTAATTTATCGAATTTTTTAACAATAATTTTTGGCTTAGAATTAAATGTTAAACCAACACTACTAAGCCTTCCAGATCGATAACCTATATTTCTTACTGCTCCATAATCATAAAAAACTCCCAATTCAAGGTTTTTATAAAATTCTTCATTTCTTAAATCGCTTAAATTAATCGTTAAATCATTTCTAATAAAATAACCAATATCACCGCTAATTGATGAATTATTAAAACCTCTCACTGAAGAAACTCCTCCTATTGATATTTTATCGGCATTGGCTATTTTTCTTTTTACAAATTGACCATTAATCGCTAAATTATAATTTAACTTCAAGTCGCTATTTAAGATTGAATCTTTGTTTGCTAGAGTTGATAAGATTTTACCAAATTTAATTTTTTGTTGATAATCGCCATATATTTCAAATAAATCAAAATTTTTATGTTCTTGATTAAGCTGGAGATATTTGGAATCATTGGTTGCATTAATTTTATCAAATGATTTAATAAATGTTGGCTTGAGAAATAATTCACCATCCTTCAATTTTATAATTTGCGATAATCCAAGCGATATAAAACTTGAATTAAAGCTATTATTTTGTAAAATTTGATAATTTATTCTATTTTTAATTTCTCTTAATCTAATTGAACTCCTTAAAATCAAGCGATAGTCATTTGTGTTAAATAAGTTATTTCTAAGTGAAATTTTATGATTAACAACAAAACCATTTTCTAGGCCTTTATTGCTTTGATATTGATAATCTTGCTTTTGAAAGGAATAGCCCATTTGATAATTATCAATAGGAATCGTGAAATCAACTGCCGAAACTAGGTTATATTTATCTTCATCAGAAGGATTGCTTATATATGGCAAGAATTTTGATTGAACTAAAGCAGTTTGATTAATAGTTGAGCTAAAATTAAAACTATCATTAATTTTGAATAAATTATCAATTCTTATGCCCGTATTTATCCTATTTTTATTAAAAATTAAATTACCAAAATTATCATAATTTAATAAAATTTTATGATGTTTATTAGTATAATTCTTAACTACAATAATTGAATGGTCATCATCACTACCAGCAATAACTTCATAACTCGCTTTATTTGAGGCAAGAGAATTAAAATTTTTTATTCCCATTTCAATCTTTTCCAAATTAAACTCACTATCATTTTTCAAATAACCAAAAGCAAGTGCTAATTTAAATTTTGCTACAACACTACTGTCAACAATATTGTTAGTGCTTAATTTTATTGATTCTATATAGTGTTTATTAATTTCTATGATTAAAATTTTCTTTTCCAATAATGTGAAATTAAATCTGGGGTAAGATTTAGTGAAGCCTTTATTTTCAAGTTCTCTTTGAATATATGCTTTTAGTAATTTGGCATCATATTTTGTAAAACAATCTTTAGTAAATTTTTTATTAATCTCTAATTTTTGACTATTAGTGATTACCAAAATATTATCAAATTTTATTTGATTAACAATATTACATTCTTTTCTAGCAAGAAAATCATCTTCTTTTTTTACCAGCGGAGATTTGTCCTGAATTTTTTTATCTACCTCTTCAACTAGCTCTCTATCTACCTCCAACTTATCATCTAATTGCTTTTGATTTTGAATAATTTGATTAAAATCACTTGCTCTTAAATTTTTACTGCAAAATAAGAAAAATATTAATATTGAAAAATAAATAAAATTTTTTGCCATTTAGATTTGTAGGTAATATAATATAGTAGCTACTGAAATAAAGACAGCAACTATTATGAATATTGCATTAAACAAGATTATTATCAATCAATTAAAAGAATATAGAAAAAGAATAAATTAATAATAAGCAGAAAATATTAATTATGATTATTAATTGAGCTAATTACCGATTGGTTGCTTTCTGTTTTTTCTAAGTTTTGTGGCTCTATTTTCCTAATTTCAATGCCTGCAAGCAAATCTTTTATTTCATCGCCACTAAGAGTTTCATATTCAAGCAAGGCTTTTGCAAGAGTTTCAATATCGGCTCTTTTTTCATTGATAATTTTTTTTGCCTTACTAAGAGCTTCATCAACGATTCTTTTAATTTCATCATCAATTGTTTGCATTGTATTATCAGAGAATTTTTGAGTGTTGATTCCATATTTTGATTCTGTATCTTGAGTGTAGTCAATAGAGCCAAGCTTATCACTTAAACCCCAACGAGTAACCATACTTCTTGCCATTTGAGTAGCTTGTTCAATATCTGAAGATGCACCTGTGGTAACTTTATCATAACCAAATATTATTTCTTCAGATGCTCTACCACCCATTGCTACAACTAGATCATCGAGCAATTTTGCTCTAGTAACTGAAAATCTATCTTTATCTGGAAGCCTCATCACTAAGCCAAGAGCTCTACCTCTAGGAATTATTGTTGCTTTATGTATTGGGTCAGAATTAGGGCAATTAATTGCCGTAATTGCATGCCCAGCTTCGTGATAGGCAGTAAGCTCTTTTTCTTCTTTTTGCATTATCATAGTTCTTCGTTCTGGACCCATCATTATTTTATCTTTTGCATCTTCAAGATTTTGCATTGATACTAATTTTTTACCAGTTCTTGCCGCCATTAAAGCACCTTCATTGATTAAATTAGCAAGATCAGCGCCTGCAAAACCCGGAGTTCCTTTAGCAAGAGTTCTAATATTAACATCGGAATCAGTGATAATTTTTTTAATGTGAACCGCTATAATTTGCTCTCTACCAGAAATATCGGGGTTTGGGACATTTATTTGGCGATCGAATCTACCCGGCCTCAATAATGCTCTATCCAAAACATCTGGCCTATTGGTAGCAGCAATAACAATGACTCCTTCATTGTCAGAGAACCCATCCATCTCAACTAATAATTGATTTAAAGTTTGCTCTCTTTCATCATTGCCTCCACCAACACCACTACCGCGATGCCTACCAACCGCATCAATTTCATCAATAAACAGAATACAGGGAGCAGATTTTTTTGCCTGCTCAAACATATCACGAACCCTACTTGCACCAACACCAACAAACATTTCAACAAAATCAGAGCCAGAAATTGAGAAAAATGGGACACCTGCTTCACCAGCAATTGCTCTTGCAAGCAATGTTTTACCAGTTCCCGGAGAGCCTATTAATATACAACCACGAGGAATTTTTGCTCCTAATTCAGTGTATTTTTTTGGCTCTTTCAAAAAATCAACAATTTCTGATAACTCTTGCTTTGCCTCGTCAATTCCAGCAACATCGGCGAAAGTAACTTTATTTTTATTTTCTTGCAATAGCTTAGCTCTTGATTTTCCAAAACCTAAAGCCTTATTGCTATTTGCTGATAAACCCTTAGCAAACATTATCCACAGAGCAACCATAATAATTAAAGGCAACCAACCTATAAGACCGCCAATTATTTTTTCTGACTTACTAACTAGTGGCAGAACTTCAATTTCTACTTGATTTTCTTGTAATTTATCAATGAGATCTGGATAATTAGGGAGGTTGGTAAAAAATTCACTACCATCTTTTAACTTTCCCACTAGCTCTGAACCCTTAATTTCAACACTTCCAACCTCTTTCGTTTCAACTTTAGCTATAAATTCACTAAATGTAATTTTTTTACCCTCTCCTTCTTTATTAAAAATAGCAACAAGAAGCATTGGAAGCAAAATTGCTGCCCATATAAGAAGATTTTTACGATTATTTTTCATTTTTTTAAAACTCAATTTTTAATAGTTTTTAAGATATAGTTATAATAACACCTCTTTTCAAGAACTAAATTAAAATAAATTAATTATTGATTAATTTTAATTCTTTCCACCATTTCATCACGAAAATTTTTGATTAAACCCTGCACAGGCCAAGATGCAGCATCCCCCAAAGCACAAATAGTATGACCTTCTATTTGTTTGGTTAAATTATATAATTGATCGATTTCTTCAACCTTTGCATTGCCCTCAACCATTCTATCCATAATTCTCATTAACCAACCCGTTCCTTCACGGCATGGAGTACATTGACCGCAAGATTCATGCTTATAAAAATGTGATAATCTGGCAATTGCCTTAATAATATCCGTACTCTTATCCATAACGATAATTCCGGCAGTTCCAAGGCCAGTCCCTACCGCTTTGAGGGAATCAAAATCCATCAAAACAGTGTCACAAACTTCTTTTTTTATCATTGGCACAGAAGAGCCACCCGGAATTACAGCAAGAAGATTATCCCAACCACCCCTAACTCCGCCAGCATATTTTTCTATTAATTCTTTTAATGGAATGCCCATTTCTTCTTCAACATTGCATGGTTTATTAACATGCCCTGAAATGCAAAATATTTTGGTTCCAGTGTTTTTTTCTCTTCCTAAACCAGAAAACCAAGAAGCACCCCTGCGAATTATGGTTGGAACCACTGCAATTGACTCAACATTGTTAATAACTGTAGGGCACCCATAAAGACCTATTAAAGCAGGAAAAGGAGGCTTTAATCTTGGTTGACCTTTATTTCCCTCTAAGCTTTCTAATAATGCGGTTTCTTCTCCGCAAATATATGCACCAGCACCGCGATGTATAAATATATCGAGATCCCAACCACTATTACAAGCATTTTTGCCAATTAATCCCGCTTCATAAGCTTCATCAATTGCTTTTTGCATTACTCTAGCTTCGTTATAATATTCACCACGAATATAAATATAACAAACATTAGCATTTATTGCTCTTGATGCAAGAAGACATCCTTCTAATAATTTGTGAGGCTCATTTCTTATAATATCTCTATCTTTACAGGTTCCTGGCTCTGATTCATCGGCATTAATTACTAGATAATGGGGCTTAGAATCTTGACTTAGATTATTTTTTTTAGGAATAAAAGACCATTTCATACCAGTTGGAAAACCTGCACCACCTCTACCCCTCAAGCCAGATTGTTTAACTTGTTCAATTATCCACTCTGAACCATTATCAAGAAAACTTTTAGTGTTAAGCCAATCTCCTCTTTGCTTTGCCTCTTCTAATTTAGAAGATTGATACCCATATAAGTTGGTAAAAATTTTATCTGATTCTTTAATCATATTTTATTTGATTAGTTAAGTTTTGCTTGTTAATCTTTTTATTTTATATTGACTTATAAAACCAATTTTAGTAAAAATCTCAATTTAGTTTTCTAAAAAGCTTGATTTTTAATTATCTCATTTTATCAATCTATAAATTTTTAGTTATTTTTTGATAAATCTTACAAAAATCAAGTTTTATTTCATTTGGTAATGATATTTTTAATCACTTAAAAAATCAATCAACTATTTTGCAAATTACATTGCTGTGTTTAACAAAAAAACCATTAACTCAAATATAAGAATTACTTTCACTAATAATCTTAGTAAAGCTATTTATAAAAGTTTTGTAGTGTTACTAATTATAACTTTATTTGCATGCAAAGATGTTAGAACTTCTCTAGATGAAATTAAAAATGAAACAAAAATAGATCAAGAAGCAAATCTTAGTCGCCAAGAATTTGAAAAATCAATCTATGGAGGCAGAAAAACAGGAAAAGAAAACCCATCGAAAACCAATATTAATAAAAACAGAAAGTCAGTTGAAATTCCTAAACTCTCAAAAATGATTGCAACCGCACCTCCACCAAGAATTGGCGGAGATAAATATATCTCATTTTCCACAACTGAACAAGTACCGCTAAAAGATGCACTAATTGAGTTAGCAAGAGTTGCAAAAATAGACATTGACCTTGATCCTTCAATTAGTGGAGGAATCATCTTAAACGCCCGATCAAGACCACTAAAAGAAGTTTTAGATAGAATTGCAACTCTTGGTAAATTGAGATATTCTTACCAAAATGGAATATTAAGATTCGAAAGAGATGCCCCTTATTATAAAAATTATTTTGTTGACTTTCTTTCATCTAGTGAATTATGGAGTCAGGTAGAAGAAAATCTCAATGCAATTATTGAAAAAATCAACAATAATCCGCCTACATCTCAGGTACCAATAATTGCCAATAGCGAAGAAGGAACAACGGAAACAGCAACCAAAATAGTAGAAACTAGATCTTCGGCAGAACAAGTTGCATCAACAATCAAAACCAATAAACCGGCTGGCATTATTACTGTTTTTGCAACAAAAGCTCAACATCAAGAAATTTCCAAATATCTTGAAGATGTAAATAAATCAAGCTCTGCACAAGTTCTAATTGAAGCTAAAGTTGTTGAAGTCAACCTTAAAAAAGAATTCCAATCAGGAATAAATTGGGACCTAGTCGATAAAAATGGAGTTCAGTTTACAGCTTCTAACACTTCTGTTGCCGATGCAGCAAGCTCTTTAAGTATAAAATTACCAAACATTGCCAAAAGCATAAAGTTACCCACTGGCGGTAAAGCAACTGCCAATCTCTCAACTATGATAGGTTTTCTCGATACATTTGGTACCACTAGAGCAATTTCTAGCCCTCGTATTAATGCAATGAATAATCAAGAAGCTAATCTTGATTTCTCTGAAAAATATATTTATTTCACAGTTAGTGCCAGCCAATCTACCCAGCTAGGTACTGGTGGAAGTGGCTCTGCTACAACATCAACTCTCAATGTCACTAAAAATGAAGAACCAATTGGTACACAACTAAAAATTACTCCATCAATAAATGTTGATGCCAGTGAAATAGTTCTTGATATAGAACCAAAATTATCAGTTCGTTCTGGAGAAGTGAGCGATCCATCAGTTGGTCCAGACGGAAAATCTCTGGGCAATAAAGTTCCAATTGTAAAAAGTCGAACCATGAAAACTATTGCCAAAATCAAAAGTGGTTCGGTGCTTGTAATAGGAGGGCTCTTAAATGAGACATTTGTTAATAGCGATATCGGAGTCCCTCTTATTTCTGAAATTCCATTTCTTGGCAATCTTTTTAAATATAAATCTCGTAGCACCAACATTATAGAAACAGTAATATTTATTAAAGCAACGATTGTAAATCCTAATCACAGCATTAAAAAACCAGATCGTGAGTTTCACGACAAATTTGTTAATGAAAGGGAAAAATATATTAATTAAAAGCAAAACTTCATGAAAGCAATTATCTTCTATATCATACTCAATGCAGTAAGAAATAAACTTTATATCGGCTTAATATTATTTTTATTAACCGCAATTTCCTTATCAATTTTTCTTGGCTCAACCACATTCATTGAAGAACAGCAATTTACTAATGCTTATATTGCAGGACTAAGCAGAATTATAATTGAATCTGGAATGATAATATTTGTTTGCATCAATATTGGCAAAGCTTTTGAGAATAAGGAAATTGAATTTATAATATCTAAATCCATTTCACGGGAAAAATTTATATTATCTTCAATTGCAGGCTTTTTGCTATCTTCTATCCTAATTATTATACCTCTAATTTTGTTAATTTTAATAATTTGCAAAGTAAATTATTTAGGCCTCTTTATATGGTCAACAACAATTATAACAGAAACTACAATTGCAATATCTTTTTCCTTACTATCTTCTTTAATTTTAAAAAATAGCTTCTCTGCAATCATGGCATCATTTGGCTTTTATATTCTATCCCACCTAATTGGAATTTTTGTAATGTCAATAAAAATAGTTGATAAAGTTAGCGATATCAAGGGTCAAGATACTATTTCTCTATTAAAAATAATGCTAAAATTTATTTCTGCAATATTGCCAAGATTAGACTTATTTGCCCAAACTAAGTGGCTAAATTACGGAATAACTGATTTCACTGTTTTGCCAATAATAGCACTTCAAGCATTAATTTATATTCCGCTAATGATTGCAATGGCTTGTCACGATTTCAAAAAGAAGCAATTTTAAAATCCATATGATAATTAAAAATTTTAAATTACATTATCATTTACATTCTCATCGCATTAGTCTGGTTATCTTCTTAACACTACTTACTCTTCATTTACTATTATGGCAAAAAGTAAGAGATATAAAACCAGTCACTGAAATAGTTCCAAATCCGCCAAGCAAAATGGCTATGGATTTCACAAGCCTAGGAGATAAAGAATTTTTATTTCGGTTATTATCAACTCGTTTACAAAATTCTGGAGATGTGTTTCTTGGTTTTACTGCTCTTAAAAATTATGATTATAAAAGAATTTATTTATGGCTAGAGGCTCTTGATTACCTAAATGAAGAAAGTAACTTTTCTCCCGCCATCGCCTCTTACTACTACTCACAAACTCAAAATAAAGAGGATAATCGACTAATTGTTAAATTCATAAATCAACATTCCGCTAAAAATCTTAATAAAAAATGGTGGTGGATAGTTCAATCTTCAGATATCGCTTCTCGAATACCAGACATAGATCTTGCAATTAGCACAGCCGAACTTATTGCTAATAATAATTTTGACGATGCACCATTATGGACTAGAACTATATCAACAATGTTAAAAGCCAAGAGAAATGGCAATCATGATGATTGCTTTGTGTTTCAAATATTAAAAAAATTATTAGAGGAAAATGAAAGTGGAGCTAGACCTATCAATGCCGATGAAATGAATTTTATGAGACAATTTATTAAAAACAAACTAGCAGAATTTAAATATAAAAATTTTGACCCAAGAAACTGTAAATATGAAATATGAAATAACATCAAAAAATATTAATTTATCACTAAAAAATACTATTAGTAATGCTATAGAAGAAGATAAGGCATTCAATGACATAACCTCTGATGCAGTGATGCAAAAAAATAGTAAAGTAGAATTTGCAATTATTGCCAGAGAAAATTCAATATTATGTGGAGTGGAGGCAATTAAAATTTGCTTTAATAAATTGAAATTGAATCAAAAATTTTATAATTCCAATTTAGAATATAAAATTTTAAAAAATGATGGCGATAAATTATTATGTGGTGATAAAATTGCTACCGGCACTGGTGATAGCAATTTAATTTTTAGTGCAGAAAGAACTATTCTCAATTTGATACAACATTTAAGTGGTATAGCAACTACTACCAATCTATTTGTAAATAAACTAAATAACCCAAAAATAACAATACTCGATACTCGTAAAACCATAGCAGGGCTTAGATTTTTGCAAAAATTCGCAGTTAAAATAGGTGGCGGAGATAATCATCGCCTTGATCTATCTTCAATGATTCTAATAAAAGATAATCACCTTGCTACCAGCAAAAATATTATTACTGCTGTTGCTGATGCAAAGAAATTTTGCTATCAAAATAATATTAATAGCAAAATAGAGGTAGAATGCGACAATATCAATCAAGTAAAAGAGGCTATTATCGCACAAGCGGATATTATTATGCTAGATAATATGACAATTGAACAAATATCTAATGCAAGCAAATTAATTAGAAAAAACAATTCAATTAGATCAATTTTAATTGAAGTTTCTGGTGGAATCAACCTTGATAATATTACTCAATATCAAAACCTAGATATTGATTTCATTTCGGTTGGAGCATTAACTCATTCTGCCAAAGCAATTGATATAGGCTTAGATATTATAAAATTTATTTAAAATATTACAAAATATTAATATTAGTAAATTTACTGATTAAATCATTTTCAAATTGCCAATTATCCACAGGAATAAAATTCACCATTGATTGACTAATATCACCAAATTCCAATTGACCAATTGAAGATATTGCTGGCTCACCGATTATTTTATTACTTCTTATCCAAAATAACTCATCAATCAAATTTTGTTTTATTAAACTGGTTAATAAATAACTACCACCCTCAACTAATATCGAATTAATTTGCTCTTGAGCCAATATTTTCAATGTCTTCTGCCAATCAATTTGTTGAGAATGTTCTTCATTTGCAGATTGTAAATTTTCAGCAAAAATTATTTTAACTCCGATATCAACAAATTTTTGCCAAATCTCTTCTCTATTATTAGTAATAATAATAACTGGGTTATTCTCTATATTTTGAAAAACATTAGCCTTAAGAGGTAAATTATTGCTATTAGCGACAATTATAATCTTATTTTGATGAAATTCTAATCCGCTTAATCTTGTATTTAATAAAGGATTATCTTGCAACAAAGTATTTTTACCTATCATTATTGCATTATTAATCGACCGTAAATAATGAGCAAATCTAAGAGAGTGTTGATTACTAATCCACTTACTGGCAAAATTTGCAGTAGCAATTTTACCATCAATTGTAGTAGCAATTTTAGCAGTAATAAAAGGTCTAGCCTTTATCCTGTGGGCTCTAAAGGCAATATTAATTTTATTTGCTTGCTCCTCCAGCACCCCAATTTCAACTAAAATTCCCGCTTCCTTTAATTTAGAAACTCCGCTACCATTGACTCTTATATCTGGATCAATTGTTGCAATTACTACCTTTTTAAAATTATACTTAATAATTTCATCAACACAGGGGGAAGTATTGCCTAAATGAGAACAAGGCTCAAGAGTAATATAGATTTCAGAATCGCATAATATTTCTTTATTAATTATTTTATTGATTGCCACAATTTCAGCATGAGGCCTACCGCCAATTTCAGTAATTCCAGTTGATAAAATCTGACCATCTTTTACTATAACACAACCAACAACAGGGTTAGAACCTGTATTGCCAAGATTTTTCTTACTTAGATTTAATGCAAGAGAAATAAATTTTTGCGATAACTCACCTGACATTTGATTTATTAACCTTATAAAACAGAATTTTGTTGCTTAATTCCTTTATAAGTCCATGGTCTATCATATTCTGGAGCCTTCTCTGACAAGGGTTGAGAAGGTATATTAGCATAAACCTCACCATTCATCTTCACTACTACATTACCACTATCAGTAACTCTACCT
Source organism: Rickettsiales bacterium (assembly GCA_021298605.1). Classification (GTDB taxonomy): domain Bacteria; phylum Pseudomonadota; class Alphaproteobacteria; order Rickettsiales; family UBA1997; genus JAJTDS01. The sequence goes on along the minus strand of JAJTDS010000006.1, from coordinate 42,400 downwards.
ATTACAGCAAAATCAAGCTCCCATTTATCAAAGATAGTTTTGGCGAAGTCAGTTTTTTCTGGCTTAATTATCATTAACATTCTTTCCTGACTTTCAGATAACATAATTTCATAAGGAGTCATATTTTTCTCTCTCTGCGGAACATTTTCAAGATTAAGCTCTATACCGGTTCCCCCCTTACCCGACATTTCAAATGAAGAAGAGGTAAGTCCAGCGGCTCCCATATCTTGTATTGATAAAATGCAATCATATTGCATTAGTTCTAAACATGCCTCTAATAAAAGCTTTTCAACAAAAGGGTCGCCAACCTGAACTGTTGGCCTCTTATCTTCGTCACCCTCTTTAAATTCATCAGAAGCCATAACCGCACCATTAATGCCATCTCTACCTGTTTTTGAGCCAACATAAACAACATTTGCACCGATTTCACTAGCAGCAGAATAAAATATTTTATTACTATCAGCAAGACCAATTGTCATAGCATTAACAATAATATTGCCATTATAACTTTCATCAAAAGTTGTTTCACCCCCAACAGTTGGAACCCCTACACAATTACCATAACCGCCAATTCCTGAAACCACTCCATTTACTAGCTGTTTAGTTTTTGGGTGGTTTATTTCGCCGAATCTTAAAGAATTCAGATTAGCAATTGGGCGAGCTCCCATAGTAAATACATCTCTTAATATTCCACCAACTCCCGTTGCCGCACCTTGATAAGGCTCAATAAAAGAAGGATGGTTATGACTTTCCATTTTAAAAATAATTGCTTGATTATCGCCAATATCAATAACTCCTGCATTTTCTCCCGGACCACAAATAACCCACGGAGCTTTAGTATGCATGGTTTTCAACCATTTTTTGGTTGACTTATACGAACAATGCTCGGACCACATTGCAGAAAAAATTCCCAATTCAGTAATAGTTGGAGCTCTTCCAAGAATCTCAAGAATTTTTTGATATTCTTCAGCTGTTAAATTATGATCCCTAATTAATTTAGGAGTGATTTCGATGCTATGCTTCATTTATGTATATTTTTCTAAATTAATTATTAATTGCCCCTAAAAACATTGGTATTGATAATAATCTAATTTCAGGTTTTAAGATTAATATAAAAATCCGTAGATAATCTTAAAAAATTATATTATTTTGTAAATAATTTAGCAAAATTTCTTTTTGCTCTTTTTTCCCAGAAACCGCGATGATAGGCATCGGAGGCAAGAAGAGGAATAACTGAACCCGCCTCAGCATAAACCATTTGCTCATATGCAGTATCAACCTTGCCCCAAGAACAAGCTTCTTTTAGAGTAGAAGAAGAACAAGCTCCGTCTCTGGAATCAGCAACTGTAATTTGAATTGCATATTTATGCATTTCAACTTCCTTTCCTAGAATTTCAGCACAAACCACGGTATCTTGAACAAAGTTTTTTGGCACCCCACCGCCAATCATCAACAAGCCAGTAGTGCCAGCTTTAATTTTAATTTCTGTAAGTTCACGAAAATCAGCTATTGAATCAATGGTTAAATGCTTCTTAGGGTTTTTAACTTGATGCAAAACTAACCCAAAACCTGCTGAAGAATCAGTAAAAGCAGGGCAGAAAATAGGAACATTATTATCAAAAGCCAGCTCTATTAGAGAGTCTTTTTTCTTGGCATTTTTCTTTAAAAATTTACCCATTTCATAAATGAACTCCCTTGAAGAATATGGTCTTGGCTCAAGGCTATTAGCTATCTTAAAAATTGTATTATCGCATTTTTGCAGATCTTGTTCATCAATATAAGTGTCGTAAATACGATCAATATAATTATCTCTTAAAAATTTATCATCAATAAATTGACTGCCCTGATAGTGCTTAAAACCTAGGGCTTCGAAAAAATCCATATCAACAATTGAAGCACCAGTTGCAACTATTGCATCAACCATATTATGCTTAATTAAGTCAGCATAAAGCTTCATACAACCGCCAGCAGAAGTTGAGCCAGCAAGAGAAAGAATAATCGAACATTTTTTATCTTTTAACATCATATTAAAAATTTCACTAGCCTTAGCAAGATCACGAGAAGTGAAAGACATTTCTGCCATTTGATCAATAATAGGACGAGCATCAAATGATGTAATATCAATATGTTTAACGGTTTTTTTGAGAAGATCTTTTTTAGTTATTTTTGTAGCCATTTGTAGTTTGTTAAAAATTTTTAATAATGTAGTTAAATTTTATAATTTAGACCTTGATAGATAAATAGATTGCTGATTGTCATCGATGATATTTTTATACATTGAAACCAAAGGACTATCATTTACTTCAATTTGTATGTTTTCATTAAAACCATTAAAATCGGTTCTAATACTTCTTGAGTAAGCACCCATTTGACCTATTTCTATATAATCACCTTCGGCAATATTTTCAGGAAGGTAAAATGGCCCTTTCATAAAGTCAAGAGAATCGCAAGTTGGACCATAAAAGCCAAAATCAAGCATTTTAGTTGCTAATTTAGAGTTGTTTTTAGTGCGAATTGCTTTTGTATGATAAATAAAGTTAGGAGTTCCAGCATCAAATAGACCTCCGTAGGTGCCATCATTCAAATAAAGCATTCGATCTTTTCTACCTTCAACCCTTACAATTAATGAACCAGATTCTGCAACCAATGCCCTTCCCGGCTCGCACCATAATTCACAATCATCAGATAAATTCATTTGATTTATTGCCAAAAATATTTCATTAAAATAATTATCAAGACTTTGTGGCGACATAGCAGGATAAGAAGATGGAAAACCGCCACCAATATCAATTATATTGATTTTAACTTTTGATTTTTTGATTAATTGTTGAGCAATTTCAATTGCTCCACGATATTGAACAGGATCCATACATTGAGAACCAACATGAAAACAAATGCCGACATTGCTAGCAATGGTTGCAATTTTTCTTAATAAGCCTGTTGCCTTTTCTGGAAAAATACCAAATTTGCGAGATAAATCAATTGCAGAATGATTATTGGGAATTGCTAGTCGTAGATGAAGATTTAGATCTTTAGCATTATTAGTTACTTCAGTAATTTTTTGCAATTCATCATTACAATCAAGGACAAAATCACGAATTCCATATTGAAAATATGCCTTATAGATTGATTCTCTTGATTTTATCGGATGCATAAAAAACATTTTGGCCTGATTGCCAAATAGACTATTAATAGTCTTTATTTCAGCAATAGAAGCAACATCAAAATTTTTAATACCAGCATTAAATAAATGCCCTAAAACAGATTTTTCAGGGTTGCTTTTTACAGAATATAAAACTCTAGTTTTATGCTTATTGTGAGAAAAATTTTTTAGAAAAAATTCTACAGAATCTCTTAAAGAGTGCGGGCGGGTTGCATATATTGGCAACATAGGAAGGTTTTCTCTAACAAAACTTTCAATGGTTAGCAATTCTTTTGATGAAGATTGGTTGCAGTCATCAACTGCTTTTTTTATATTTTTAGCGGGATAATTATCAAAAAGATAGTGAATTTTTTTATTTTGCTCTTCTTTTAAATCTTTTTGAAGTGATTCTTTATTTTTAGCAAGATCTTTTTTAATATTGGTTTTTAAAGCTTTAAGGCTTTTTTTATCTTGTTTTTTATCCATTTTTGAGTATCTTAAATAGAAGGGTTAATAGTAATAACAAAAAATTTAAGGAAATTTTGTTAAATAAATAATCATAAAAATTAAGTTTGTTGATATCGTTAAAAATAGGATTAAATAAATAAATTTTTAATCAAATTTTTAAAAAAGAAAATGCAAGTTAAATTTTTTTTTTTATTTGTAAATAATAAATTTTAAATATTTTACTAAGCCTTATAAAAACTAGTTGCAACTCAAAATAAATTTACTTAATGAAAATCATTTCATGGAATATAAATTCTCTTAGATTCCTGCAGGCGGAGATATTCCAGACCCAATAATTAATAATAAATTTGCTCATAAGCTTAATTTTATTGATTGGATGATTGAGTTTTTTAAACAACAAAAATTATCAAATAAAAAAATTATTATTCTTGGTGATTTTAATATTGCACCTCTTGAACATGATGTATGGTCACACAAACAATTACTAAACATTATCTCTCATACTAAAATTGAAATTGATAAATTAAAAAATTTACGAGAAACCCTTAATTTTATTGATACTCATCGTCATTTTGTAAATGAAAAGGAAAAATTATATAGCTGGTGGAGTTATAGGGGATTAGAACCAATTAAATCTAACCGCGGAAGAAGATTAGACCATATTTGGTGTAGCCCTAATTTAAAAAATAATATTAAAGATTTTCAATTTTTTCAAAATTATCGAACCTTAAAAAGCCCTTCAGACCATATACCAATTGCTACTATTTTTGAATAATTTTATGCTGATTAATTCTAAAATATTTAACAATTACCTTTAATAACAATTCTTTGTTGTAATTGATTTTATGCCTATTAAAAGCAATATTAGCAATTTTAACTGCATAATTAATTTTGCTATTTGGAATTATATTTGCCGATATAATATCGCCACTATTAATAATTTTATCAATAAAAAAATTAGTTTCTATTGCCTTTTCCATTAGCTCAATTAAATATTCGATTAATTGTTGCTTCAATAAAAATTGCCAATTATTTAAAATATAAAAAATCGTCAATTCAATTGTCAAATCACCATTTAACACTAAACAGTCTTTAAACAGAATTTTAATTTCATTTTTATTAGTAATTTTAGTTAATTTTTTTTCAAATAATTGAGAATTTTTTTGCAAAAAATGCCAATATTTTTTTTCTATTTTAGTACCAGCAATTTGAACGGCTAGAGAAGATATATTAGTTTCTTTATCAATCAACAAACTCGCTATTTTTAATTTATCTATTTTTGCTTCTAAAAATTTATCTATTGAAATATTGCCAAGATTTTTTATTTTATTGACCAATTCTAGCAATTTAGCAAAATTATCGATATTAAATTTTTGGTTTATAATTATCGCCATTGTGCCACAATTCTCAAGCTTTTTTAGCAATAAAATAACATTATTAAATTGCGGGTAAAGAATAATTTTATACAATTCCTGCCTAATTCTTGAAGAAGAAAGTTTTTTTAAGTTATCCTGCAAGGCAATAGCATTCTCAAGCCCATTTTTATCATATTCTTCAGCAAACTCAAGACTGAACCGCCAGAATCTTAATATTCTAAGATAATCTTCGTGAATTCTTGTTGCACAATCGCCGATGAATTTAACTCGCTTAAGCTTTAAATCATTAATACCATTAAAATAATCAAATAGATTTCCTGTTTTATCTAAATATAGGGCATTAATTGTAAAATCTCGTCTTTGAGCATCAAGTTCATAATTTTTACTGAATATAGGTTGACAATGTCTGCCATTGCTCTTGAAATCTTGTCTCAAGGTTGTGATCTCAAAATTTTTATGATTAATAACCGCAATTACCGTTCCAAAATTAGCATTGACAGTAATATTAAAAATTTGGTGTTGATTCAATATTTTAGATACTTGATCTGGTGTTAAAATAGTTGCAAAATCAAAATCATTAACTTTTTTGTCAATAATTAAATTTCTGACCGCTCCACCAACTAGCCTGATTTTATCGTCAAAAATATTAAACAACAATTTCACCTCTTCAGCAAAATCGGAGGGAATTTTTGTGATTAAATCTTGCCTAAAATATTGCAATTTTAATAATTATTGAGAGTTTTGCTTTAAATAAGCTATAACATCAGCTCTATCTTGTGGTTTTTTGAGCCCTGAAAATGCCATTTTTGTTCCCGATACATATTCTTTTGGCTTGGTAATAAAGCCGTTAATTGATTCAATATCCCATTTTCCGCCTTTATTTTTCATCGCAACAGAATATTCGAACCCTGCATTTGAGCCTTTAGGACGATTTACTACCCCATAAAGATTAGGACCAACTTTTGCCATTTCTCCTTTGCCAATTGTATGACAAGAAGCACATTTCTTAAAAATTTTTGCTCCCTTATTAACATCAGCAATTGCCATTAAACTTGCTAAATCAACAGGCTTTTCTTCTTTTTTAACAACCTTACCATCCTCAGTTAATTCTACGAAAAAACCTCTTTTAAATAAAGATTTTGGCTGATAAAGAATTTCAGTAGTAAAAACCGAGAAAATTATAACAATTACTACCAAAAAAATTGTCAATACATTAATATTCAAAGCTTTGCAGATTATTTTTTTAAGCAAATTATTAATTTTATTTTTCATTTTTAGTTAAATAATGTTGAAATAGATTTTTCAAGCGCAATATTTTGAATTGCACTACCAATTAAATTGGCAATAGTAATAATTCTAATATTTTTAGTTGCTTTAATCTCAATAGTTGGAGCAATTGAATCGGTAATGATAAGATTTTGCAATCTTGAATTTCCTATTCTTTTATAGGCATCGCCAGAAAGAACTCCATGAGTAATATATGCAGATACAGATTTAGCACCCTTTTCAAGCAATGCCTCCGCAGCATTGCAGAGCGTTCCGCCAGAATCAACAATATCATCAACAATCAAGCAATTGCGGTTATTTACTTCGCCAATAATATTCATTACCTCACTTACTCCTGCTTGAGGCCTTCTTTTATCAACAATTGCTAGTTCAGCATTAATTTTTTTAGCTATATCTCTTGCCCTAACAAGCCCACCAACATCGGGAGAAACTATCACTAAATTTTTATCTTCAAAATTTTTTTTAATGTCTTCAGCAAAAACAGGAGAAGAATAGAGATTATCAACTGGAATATCAAAGAAACCCTGTATTTGACCAGCATGAAGGTCAAGAGTTAGAACACGATTAGCCCCCGCAGAAGTAATTAAATTTGCAACTAATTTAGCAGAAATAGGGGTTCTTGGTGCAACTTTTCTATCTTGGCGAGCATATCCAAAGTATGGAATAACTGCGGTAATTCTTTTAGCAGAAGCCCTTTTTAAAGCATCAATAGTAATTAGAAGCTCCATAATGTGGTCATTTGCTGGGTAAGAAGTTGACTGTATAACAAACACATCTTGCCCCCTAACATTTTCAGTAATTTCAACAAAAATTTCATTATCAGAAAATCTTTTAATATCGGCACAAATAAGCTCGGTTTCTAAGTGGTTGGCAATTGCCTTTGATAACTCTTTGTTGCTATTGCAAGAGATTAATTTCATTTTTTATTTAAATTAAATTTTGATTAACTAACAGCAATATAGATAATATTTTTTAAAAATAAATTGAAAAATTTATTATTTTTTAGGACTGTAAATAATTTTTGTAATGATTTTTAATATAAACCATTACTGCCATCATCGATGCAGGTGTTATACCCTCCATTCTCAAGGCAGAGCCAATAGTATGTGGCTTTGATTTTGTAAGCTTTTCTCTAACTTCATTAGAAAGGCTTTGAATTTGATAATAATCAATTTCTAATGGTATTCTCATCGCTTCATCTCTTTTAAATATCGCCAGATCTTCTGCTTGTCTTTTAACATAATTCTTGTAAAGAAAATCTATTCCCAATTGTTTTTTTATTTCTGGCTCGATTTCTACAAGCTCTTCTTTCCATATCGCTTCAATCATCTCAAAATTAATATGGGGAAAAGAAAGCAGATCACCAGCACTTCTAATTACTCCATCTTGCTTAATATGAATGCAGTGTTTTTCTAACTTGCTAGGAGATATTTTTAGATTATTCATTTTATTGGTTTCATTAATTAATTTTTGTTTTTTTTCTAAAAATATTTCTGCTCTTTTTTTATCGACACAACCTATTTTAATTCCAAGCTCTGTAAGCCTTTGATCGGCATTATCTGCCCTAATTAGAAGTCTATATTCAGCCCTAGAAGTTAGCATTCTGTATGGTTCATTAACTCCAAGAGTTGTAAGATCGTCAATCATTACTCCAATATAAGAAGAAGATCTATCAAGAATAAATTCTTGCTTTACCGCAGTTTGATTTTGCATAATTTTTGCCTTTAAAGCAAGATTAATACCAGCAATGATTCCTTGACCTCCAGCCTCTTCATAACCAGTAGTGCCATTAATTTGACCAGCTAAAAATAAATTTTTTACTTTTTTTGTTTCAAGAGTTGGCAATAATTCTCTAGGGTCAATAAAATCATATTCAATTGCATAACCAGCTTGTGCAATTACCGCATTTTCAAGCCCTTCTATTGATTTAATAAATTCTTCCTGCACCGCTAATGGCAATGAAGTAGAAATACCGTTAGGATATATTAACTCGCTATCTAAACCTTCTGGCTCAAGAAATATTTGATGCCTCTCCTTATCGTAAAAACGGTTAATTTTATCTTCAATTGAAGGGCAATAACGAGGACCAAGACCACTAATATGACCACCATACATTGCAGATTTAGATAAATTATCTTTTATAATTTGATGAGTTTTTTGATTGGTATAGGTTATATAACAACAAGTTTGATTTACTTCAATTTGCTTATTAAGATAAGAAAAGGGTATGCAAGGGTTATCACCATGCTGAGGCTCGGCTTTAGAAAAATTAATTGACTCTTTAAAAATACGAGGCGGAGTTCCAGTTTTTAATCTACCAATTTTAAAATTACAATTCTCAAGACTTTTTGCTAATTGCAATGTTGGCTCTTCATTTATTCTTCCTGCTGGAGTTTTTTTGTCACCTAAATGAATCATTCCTCTTAAGAATGTTCCAGTTGTAATTGCCACACCATAACAGGAAATTTTGAAATATTTACAATCATTTGAAAAGTTTTTGTCATTTATTTGATAAAATGATGCAAATAATTTATTGTTAGTAATTGCGGATGGTTCAATTTTTACTATTACTGATTTTACCTTTGAATCAATAATTTCAATATCGCAAACCTCGCCAAAAATAATTGATAAATTTGGATAATTTTCCAATAATTGATTTATTGCTTTCTTATAAAGCTTTCTATCCGCTTGAGCCCTTGGAGAATGAACAGCAGGGCCCTTAGAGCTATTGAGAATACGAAAATGAATTCCTGACATATCAATTGCCTTGCCCATTATACCATCAAGAGCATCAATTTCTCTAACAATCGTTCCTTTTGCAACTCCACCAATAGCAGGATTGCAAGACATTTCCCCAAGATTTTCTTTATTTTTAGTAATTAAGAGAGTTGGAATTTTCATTCTTGCTGATGCAGTTGCTGCCTCAATTCCTGCATGACCAGCACCTATTATGATATTGTAAATATTACCAGATGAACTCATTTTATTTTTTATCCTGCATTAGATTAGCAGAATCTTGGTTATCTGCCTTGATAATTAAATCAACTAAACGATCTTTATTAAGAATCTCGGATAAAATTAAGCCCTCCTTAGCATTTGGTCCATAAACTATGTTAAAAGGAATTGCGAATCTTTTATGTTTAGCAAGAAAAGTCATGATTTTGGGGTTGCTAATTGTTATATCTCCTCGCATTGCAATGATCTTTTTTTGTTTAATTAGATTTATAATTTCTTTATTTTCTAGAACAGTTATTTTATTAATCTTACAAGTAATGCACCAATCAGCAGTAATATCAATTAAAACCACTCTACCCTGCATAACATATTTTTCAATATCCTCTTCATTGAACTCTTGCCAAATATCGCCATTATTTGATTTTTCAATCTTTGAAATACCGTGATTATTCAAATAAACAACTGATAATAAACCAATAATCACTAAATTAATCAAAATAAAATTCAATATTTTTGAGATCTTATGGCGGTTTTTTATTAACAACAATAAAATTAAGTTGAGTAATAAAATGACTAGAACTGGTAAATATCCTATTGAAGTAGCGAGAATATGAGCAAGCCAAATTATTGCTATAATTAATAAACTTATCATCATATTTTTAACTTGCTTCATCCAAACACCGGGTTTTGGCAAAAAACTAATTAATTTTGGAAACATCAGTATCAAGATATAAGGCATGGCAAAGCCAATACCGATAGAGATCGTTATAATTGCAAGAATAAAATAATTTTGAGTGATTGCAAATGAAAGTGCCGAACCTAATATTGGTGCCGAACAAGGAGTTGCTAATAATACCGCTAAAACTCCTGATAAAAAATTAGCAATAAATATATTTTTTTGATGATTAATTTTTTGATGCAATAAATTCACTGATAGATTATCAAAGCTTATAATTAACCATTCCAGCAAACTGCCAATAAATAAAACTAAGAGAGCAATAACAAATAATAAAAAATATTTATTTTGAAATTGCAAACCCCAACCAAGATAACTGCCACTTAGCTTGATAATAATAGCAATTATTGCAAAACAAATAAAAGAAGTTAAAATACCTAGAGTAATTGCAAAAAAATTATAGCGAATTTCTGCTTTACTAGATTGACCATGTTTAATTAATGAAATTATTTTGAGCGATAATACTGGTAAAACACAAGGCATTATATTCAAAATCAACCCCCCAAACATCGCGACAAATATCATCAAAAACAATAATTTATTAGCAGTTTTTTTATTTTCTATCCTTTCGATATTTTGCTCTTCTACTTTTTCTAAGCTATTTGATTGATTATCTACCGTAGAAAAATTATTTTTATCGGTTTCGGATCCTGATTTCTCTCTATCTATAAAATTATCAACAATCTTAGTTTCAGCATTATTTTGCTTTACTTTTAGCTCTGCTTGCAATTGCATAATTGGAAAAAACTTATCAATTTCTTTTAAAGAATTTTCATCTTTAAAATCTTCAATATTAAGATTGAAATCGGCACTAGCAGGAATGCAAATATCTCGACAAATTCCATAATCAAGATGTAAAATTATTAAATGATTCTTTTCAATTTTTGATAACTCAACTTCGATTGGAATAATGGTTTTTTGATGATAAATAGAATATTTAATTGAATCCGTTCCTATTTTTTCAACGATCTCTTCTGCTTTAGGCCATAATATTTTGTGATTTAAATAATTTAAAGTACCTTTAAAATTCGGAGATGGAGGCATTCCCATACCCGAGCCATCATTTGCATAAATTTTCCAGCCATCATTAATTTTAAACTCAACTGCAACTATAATTTTATTAGTTTTTTGATTATCGATATTTTCTAATTTAGTAATCAATAAGCGGGTTTCGGCAGGAATTTTAGTATTTTTATACCATTCACTAACTTTTGCTATAACTGGATTAGGGAATAATATCAAAAATATTAAAGCTAAAAAATGATTACGATTCATAAGAATATTTTGTAAAATAATATTGGAAATGAATTTTAATTATAAGATTCAAATGCTAAAAAGTCAACAAAACTTGTCTAAATTTATTCATCAATTAACTAATAAATATCTAATTACTAGTTTAATAATACTTGATTATTTAACAGAACACAGGTAAATTTAAAATAGATTATTTGTATAAATTTCGTAGTAATCAAAATTTATTATTAGCTGAATTATAATTAAACCCAATATCAATGACAGAAAAAATCAGAACTGCAATTTTTATTTCTGGTCGAGGTAGCAATATGGAGGCACTAATTAATGCCTGCAAAGAAGAAAAAAACTTCCCCGCTGAAATTAAACTAGTAATCGCCAATAAAAATGCTAAAGGTTTAATTTTTGCAGAAAGCCAATCTATTAAAATAAAAATTATTTCTAATGAAGCATTTAAAAATCGCCTAGATTTTGAGCAAGAAATACATCAAGAATTGCTTAAAAATAATATCCAACTAATTTGTCTAGCTGGTTTTATGAGAATTTTATCTGAATGGTTTGTTAAGAAATGGGAAAAAAGAATTATCAACATTCATCCTTCCTTACTACCAAAATTCAAAGGTGCTAATGCGGTTAAAAATGCACTAATTGCAAAAGAAAAAACAACCGGATGCACCACTCATTTTGTAACTGCGGAAGTTGATTCTGGTTTAATCATTAAACAATCCAAGGTCGCAATATTAAGCACCGACACCGAAGAATCTTTAGCAACAAGAATTTTAACTCAAGAGCATTTAATTTATAAAGAAACCTTAAAAATCGTTGCAGAAAATATAATTAATAATAATTTTAACTAAAATGGCAATTCTAAAACTCATTACCGCTCCCAATCCTTTATTAAAACAAATCTCAAAAAATGTCACTAAAGTTGATGATGAATTTCGCAATTTTTTAGATGATATGGTAGAAACAATGTATTATGAAAATGGAGTTGGCTTAGCAGCAGTACAAGTTGGAGTGTTAAAAAGAGTCCTAGTGATGGATCTAGACTACGAAATAGAGCATCACCACCACCATCATCATCACGATCATAATTGTCAAAATCATATTAGAAATAGCAATCCTCAATATTTTATAAACCCAGAAATTATTGAAAAAGACAGCGAAAAAAAATCATTTAACGAAGGCTGTTTATCATTCCCTGGAGCAAGAGCAGAAGTAATAAGACCAAAATCAATAACCGTGAAGTTTCTTGATTATTTTGGCAAAGAAAGAGTCGAGTATTTTGAGGGAATAGCATCAACCTGCATTCAGCATGAACTAGATCATCTAAATGGCATTACATTTATTGACCATATTTCTAAAGTTAAAAGAGATATAATTCTCAATAAAATGAAAAAATACAAAAAATAACAAAATTACAAGTTGCAATATTGTTATTTTATAAATTTATTCATATCAATAAACAATTGTTCTGTTAAATTATTTAAATTCCTAATTAGGTCAATATAAAATGAATCAATATCGCTATAAAGCCATTAATTTAGATGGGAAATATGTTAATGGTAAAATGGGAGCAGAGAATCCATCTGATTTAACTACAAATTTAAAAAATAAAGGTCTTGAACTAATTTCTTTTAAAGCAGAATCCAATAGTTCAATTGGTGGCTTTTTTAACAAATTAAAAAATAAAGATCTCATTACTGTTTTTTTGCATCTAGAACAAATGGATAGAGCAGGAATATCAATCGTTGATTCCATTTGTGACTTAAGAGATACAGCAGAAACTCCTAAAATTAAAAATTTGATGCATGAAATATATGAATCGATTAGAAATGGTAATTTATTTTCAGAAAGCTTAGCAAAACATCCAGATGTATTTGGCAAAGTTTATGTTGGTTTAATTGTTACCGCAGAAAAAACAGGGCATCTTGCTGATGCATTTTCGAGCATTATAGATGACTTAAAATGGAATATGGAAATGAAAAGAAAAATCAAAAAAGCAACCGTTGGTCCATTATTTGGAGTATTATTAATGTTGTCAGTAATTGGGGTTATGACTACAGTAGTAGTGCCAAAAATCACTGATTTTTTAACCTCCCAACAAATTAGTCTTCCTATCGCCACAATTGCACTGGTTGCATTTTCAGGATTCATGAAAAAATATTGGTCTATGATAATTTTAACTCCAATTATTTTAAATTTAACAATTAAAATGTTGGCAAAAAATCAAGAATTAGCTGTAAAAATAGATTACATAAAACTTAAAATTCCTGTAATTGGCGAAGTAATCAACAAAATTGATGCTGCTCGTTTTTGTCAATTTTTTAGCATGACATTTCAGAGCGGTCTAGGAGTAATTGAATGCCTTGATTCAGCAAGCAATGTGGTTAAGAATACTGCAATTAAAAGAAGTATAAACATTATCAAACAACAGGTTTCTGATGGTCAACCGCTAGCAGTTGGAATTGCAAGTTCTGGATATTTTCCAAATCTTGTTATAAGAATGTTTAAAGTGGGCGAAGAATCTGGAAATATGGAGGGATCGCTTAAAAATATTAAGTTTTTTTATGATAGAGAAATAAATGATTCAATCGATCAATTAATTGCATTAATGCAACCAACTTTAACTTTTGTAATGGGTGGATTAATATTATGGATATCTATTGCAGTATTTGGACCAATTTATGGATCCTTCTCAAAAACTATGTAACTGATTTATTTCAAACTCTTTTTATTTAATATATTTCAGTGGCCTTACTAACACCAAAGCCACTGAAAATAATTACCTTGTAGCTCTTTCTTGTTGCGACGAACTTTGATTTTTAAATTACTTACCACCTCCTTCTTGAATCTCTTGAATTAGATTCATTGAAGTTTCTGGGCTGATTTTCTGGCATTGCTTTTCCACCTTCAACACCTATATTTTGCTGTTGATTTTCTATTGCTTTTGCACCTTCTCTAAATTCCCCTCTAGAATCTCTTCTTTCTTCATTACGCTCTCTTCTATCTCCTCTGTGCTCTCTTCTGTCATCGCGATATTCTCTTCTTTCTTCCGCATGCCCTCTTTTATTATTTTTATCTTCTCTATGTCTCATTTTAAGATTATCTTCATTATGCCCTTGATTTTTAGCATCACTGCTAATTCCTCTATTTCTAAAAACATCTTGATTGCGAGAATTTTGATTTACCACTCTTCTTTCTTTTTGAATATCTTTTTGTGCCTCCCTAATTTTTTGATTTTCCATTTTTAATTCTTGTATTTTTTCTCTGTTTTCTTTTCTTTTTTGATTCATTTCCTGAAAATTAGCCTGATTATTTTGATTTGTTGACTTATCTGATGAAGGAGTAGAATTTACTGGATTCTGAGCAAATAAATGAAGGAAGCTAACGGCAAAAACTATTACTGAATAATTAAATATTTTAAGAAAATTTTTCATAATTTCAAAATTAAAAAGTTAATGAGAAAATTTGCCTTTAGAAGCAAAAATATACAGTTTTTAATTAATAAAACAGCTACTACTAACTTATTAACAAAACATAATAAGAATTTACTTAAAAAAATTTAATTAGGCAAAAATTTAATTTAGCTTTCTAAAAAATAAACAGTAAATCAGGATAATCTGGATTTAAGATCTTTATTATTTTATAATATTATTATCTATCAAAAACTTTTCAAGAGCAAGAAAATCAAGCCAAGCTAGCTTTTTTTTGGTTGGTTGCCTCATTAAATAAGAAGGATGAAAAACCGTCATCGTTGGAATTGATTTTGTTAAAAATTTAGGAGCAAAATTAATTATTTTTCCTCTAATACTGCTAATTTTATCTTCAGTCTGCAAAACACTGTTCATTGCACTCGAACCAACAAGAATTAATATTTCTGGATTCAATAATTCTATATGCCTTTCAACGAAAGGTCTGCAAATTGCCAACTCTTCACTTGTGGGAGGGCGATTTCCTGGAGGCCTCCAAAATATAACATTGGTTATATAATAATCTTTACTCCTTTCAAGGTTAATTGCTTTAAAAGCTTCATCAAGCAATTTTCCTGAATCGCCACAAAATGGAATGCCCTGTAAATCTTCGTTATTACCAGGAGCCTCACCAATTACCATAATTTTAGCATTAGGATTTCCGTCGGCAAAAACAGTATTAGTGGCCATCTTTTTTAAGCCACAATTTTCAAAATTACTGACCGCCATTTTTAACTCTATAAGATTAGAGGCAATATTAGCTATTTTTTTAGCTTCATCAACAATCTGATTAATCGACAAAAATTGATTATTTGATAAATTTTCTGTAATTTTATGATTATCCTTACTTATTGAATTTTCAATATTTTTAGCAATTGTTTTTTTATCTGGTTGCATTGAAAATTTATTGTTATCATATTTTGATATATATTTTTGTGAATTATCATTGATAATTTCATCAACTTCATTCACGAAATAATCATTAATTGATAAAAATAGCTCTTTTAAGTTCTTACTATCGGACATTTTTTGATATTAAAAGATTATTTGTCAACAATTTCTTTGATAAATCTTTGAAAATCATCAGGTCTCTCAAAATTTTTATAAACCGATGCAAATCTTACAAAAGCAACCTTATCAAGCTTTTTTAATTCATTCATTATAATTTCGCCTAATAATGATGTAGTAATCTCATTATCATTTCCAGTTTCTATTTGGCGAACTATTCCATTAACCAATTTTTCAACTTGCTCTTTAGATACAGGTCTTTTTCTAAGTGCCATTTCAACAGAATTTTTTAATTTATTGACATCAAACGGTCTTATCTCGCAATTCTTTTTCACTACACTTATTTCGCGGAGCTGGACTCTTTCAAATGTTGTAAAACGAGAATCGCAATTTGAGCAATATCTTCTTCTTTTAATGGAATTACCATCTTCAGCAACTCTACTATCTTTTACTTGAGTTTCAATGTTTCCACAAAACGGACAATACATAAAAAATAAAAATTTAAAAATTAGCACCAAAATTAAATTGAAAATTCTGCGAATTGTCAAAAACTTCTTTTTTAGCAATTTTAGCAAAATCAAAACGAATTGGCCCCATTGGTGAAGACCAAGCAATACTAACACCATAGGATGAACGAATTGAACCAGTATCAACAACACCATAACCATTGCGATTTATATTATCAACCTTCTTTACCGTACCGTTATCGCTAAATAAGATTCCATAAATTCCCAACTCCTTAGGAAGACCCATCGGAAATCTATATTCAACAGTTCCAACATAATATAAATTCCCGCCAATAGTATTTCCACCTTTTGCAGTTCCATCAGCAAGCTTTGCTCTAGGACCTATCCCACCAAATTGAAAGCCACGAAAATTATTACCGCCCAAGAAAAATCCATAGTTGCTTCTTACATCTTGACCTATACCATTAATAAAACCACCCCTAGTACTTAATTTTAAAATATAATTATCATTAAAAGTTGGCATATAATATGCAAAATTTGTTTCATATTTATTGTTTTTTATATTGCCACCAAAATATGATAGATCTTGACTTGCATTTATAATGTATCCTCTTCTAGGATCAAAACGATTATTTCTTTTATCAATTAAAAAACTTTGTCCTATTATTGAGCTAGTAAATATCCCTTCAAGATTTTTTATATTCTGCGAAGCATTAATATCAACATTCTGTAAAGATTCGTTGCGATAAGAATATCTAATTTGATGCCTTATAAATTCAGTTATAAAGTAATCTCCTCTAACAGTAAAACCACTACCCTTCTGATCATAAGGAATACCATACCTCCTACTATTATCATATTGAAAAATATCAAAACCGCCATCTAATGTTGTATTCAATAAATAAGGCTTAGTGTAGCTTAAATCAACCGCTTTAGAAAAGGTAGTTTTTTGTAAATTTATACCCAATTCTCTTCCAGTTCCAAATAGATTTCTTTCTCTAACTCCGATATTAGAACTAAATTTATCAACTGTACCATAGCCAAACATAAAATTAAGCTCCCCTGTCTTTTTTTCTTTTACCTCAACTTCAATATTAACCTTATCCGTCTCTTCTAATCTCTTTACTTTAAAATCAACCTTTTCGAAGAATCCTAGATTCTCTATTCTTTGTTTAGAGCGATTAATCTTGCTTGCATTATAAGGATCTCCCTCCATAATTCTAAGCTCTCTTCTTATAACCTCATCTAAAGTTCTTATATTACCAACTATATCGATTTTATTAATATAAACACTAGTAGTTGGATTAATAACAAAATCAATATCTATTGTTTTATCATTCTTATTTCTTTTTAATATTGGCTCAATATTAGTAAAAGCAAATGAATTCTCAGACATTGTTTCAGTAATTTGATCAATGGTTCTTTCAATCAAATCAAGGCTATATAACTGCTTTTTCTTAACTAAAATTTTGTTTTTTAACAATTTTTCATCAAAATTTTTAACATTATTAATAATATTAACCTCGTTAAATCTGTATTTAATACCTTCCTCAATAATGAATACAATATAAAATTTTAACTTATCTCTTGATAATTGCGAATTGACGGAAATTACATTAAAATCTGCATAACCTGAATTTTGATAGAAACGGTTTAATTTTTCCTTGTCAAAATCAATTCTATCACCATCAAAACTATCTGCGGAAGAAAATATGCGATACCATCTAGATCTCTTAGTGGCAATTTCACTAAATAACTCACTATCACTAAAATTATTATTGCCAATAAAATTAATGGTAGATATTTTTGCCTTTGGACCTTCAAAAACCTCAAAAATCAAATTGATAACCCCCTCTTCTTTGGCAATAATTTTCGGCTCAATTTTAGCAAGAAAACGGCCAGACTTTATATAAATATCACTAATTCTTTTAATATCGGACTGCAATTTAGATTTACTAAAAATACTCCTCTCTTTCAGTATAATTTCACTTTTAAGAATTTTCTCCTCTATTTTTTTATTGCCTGAAAATTTAATTTCAGCAATCAATGGATTTTCCTTAACTTCGATTAGAATTTTATCATTTTCTATTTCGATAATTTTAATATCAGCAAATAATGCCGATTCATAAAGTTTTTTTATTGACTGATCAATGTCAATTCTTGTTTTATTTCCTAGTTCTTGAACTACTAGCAAGTTAATTATTTCTTGTCTTTCAACTCTTGAATTGCCAACAATTTTAATTTCTTCTTCTTTAACCAGCTGTTCATTATCAATGAAATATTTTTTTACTTCTAGGTAATTATTTTCTTTGCTTATCTTAACTTTGTTTAATCTTTTTTTTGCCACAGAATCATCTTGATAAAAAAATAAAAATAAGACTGAATTCATTACAATAAACCAACCGCAACGATTTTGCTTTACTTTTTTATTGGATATTATTTTATTAAGCAATTTGGTAATCATTTACGACTATTAATAAATTATTCTTAGAAATTTGATTATTTTGATATCTAGCTTTTCAATTAAATATTTTGATTAATAATATATTTAACAATTATTAACTTAATTTGTTTGGTTCTAAAAATTTTTTAAAAATATTTATTGAAATAAATTAAGCTAACTATTTATAATATAATCTTTTTTTCAATAGCTAATTCAAACTTTTTATCTGCGATAATTTTAAAATCATTAAATCTATAAATTATGAAACTAAAAATTATCATTGTTACATCAATAATATTATCAAATCTTCTATCTTTAAATTCTAAAGCAGATATCAAAGATAAAGCACCAAATAACTTTAAAAGAAAACATTTACAAATTGTTGGCTCTTCCACCGTTTATCCCTTTATTGCAAATATTGCAGAAGATTTTAGTAGAATTGAAAAATTAAGTGACAAAAATGCAAAAACCCCAATTGTTGAATCAAATGGAACTGGTGGCGGATTCAAGCTATTTTGCAGTGGAATAGGAGAGCTTTATCCAGATTTTATCAATGCTTCAAGAAAAATTGAAATCAGCGAAATAAAATATTGCGAAAGCAACAAAATCAATATTCCAATAGAAATCAGAATTGGTTATGATGGAATAGTTTTGGCAGGAAAAATAATCAATCAACAAACCGCAATAATCAAAAACTTATCCTTAGATCAGCTTTTTCTTGCCCTTATAGCAGAAACTCCCGATGAAAATGGCAGATTAGAAGATAATAAATACAAAAAATGGAATGAAATTAATCCACAATTACCAAATATTCCAATCAGAATATATGGTCCACCAACCAGTTCTGGAACCAGAGATGCTTTTGTTGAACTTGCAATTGAGAAACCCTGCATGAATCATCAAAGCTTTGTCAAATTATATCCAGACAAAAATATTCGTCAGAAAAAATGCCGCGTTATAAGAACAGACGGAGTATTTATAGAAGCAGGAGAAAATGATAATTTAATTATTCAGAAATTAATTAATGACGAAAAAGCTCTGGGAATATTTGGCTTTAATTTCTTGCAAGAAAATCAAAATATAATCACAGGAATTGACATCAACAATATCAATCCCAACATTAAAAATATAACCTCTCAACTATATCCAATTTCAAGACCTTTATTCATTTATGCAAAAAAAGAGCATTTAAATTATGCTTATAAAATGAATGATTTTATTCTAGAAATAATTGGCAATGAACATTTAGGAATAAATGGTGATTTAACCGTTAAAGGCTTGATACCATTACAAAATCAAGAATTAAGGATAATTAAAGAATCTATAGAAAAACAAATAAACTACAAAAATAAAATTTACTAACCACATAAAATTGCTAATTTTAGAAAAAACTTGACTTAAAAGAAATTAAGCTCAATATTTGCTAACTTTAAAAATCAATTAACGACTCTTGTGGCGATTGAATAAATAGCTCAAAACTATTAAAATCAAATAAGATTAACAAAAATTAAGCAATAACTCTTAATTTAACAAATCAAATTTAACAAAATTATGAAACTTTGGCAACAAGTAATTATTGGTCTTATTCTAGGAATTATAGCAGGTCTATATTTAAAGGAAGATGCAACCAACCTAAAAATTTTTGGCACTATTTTTATAAATTTAGTAAAAATGGTAATTGTACCATTAATATTTTTTGCCTTACTATCGGGAATCACTTCAATGAGTGGCGAAGGAAACTTCACTGCAATTGGCATCAAAGGTTTTGCTAGCTACATCTTAACCTCTATTTTTGCTGTTCTAATTGGTCTTGCCGCAGGAACAATTTTTGAACCTGGGGTTGGGATTGATCTTAATTCAATTTTAAAAGGAGGGGTAGCAACTGCAACGGTTTCAACAAAAACCCCCCCTACTATTTCTGAATTTCTACTTGGACTTATTCCAACCAATCCAATCAAATCAATGACTGAAGATAATTTCTTGCAAATTATTGTGTTTTCGATTTTTACTGGAATTACCATAAACCTCGTTGGAGAAAAAGCAAAACCAGTTAAAGATTTCATATATTCAGCATCACAAGTAACCTTTAAAATGATAGAAAATATCATTAAACTTGCCCCATTTGGGGTTTTTGGCTTTATTTCTTGGGTTGTTGGAACCCAAGGTCTTGATGTCTTGCAATCTTTAGCAAAACTAATTGCTGTCTTCCTAGGCTCTTGTGTGGTCCAATATTTAGTTTTTGGATTAATGATTCTAATATTTGCAAGACTATCTCCTCTACCATTTTATCGCAAAATTCTTTTTACCCAATCAATTGCCTTCTCAACTAGCAGTAGTAAGGCAACTCTTTCAACTGCAATGTCGCAATTACAACAAAAAATGGGAGTATCAAAAACAAACTCTAACTTTTTAATGCCTCTTGGGGTTTGTATAAATATGGATGGAACTGCAATTTATCTTGGTATATGTGCATTATTTTTTGCTCAAGCATACGGAATTGATCTAACTTATCACAATTATTTGATGCTAATCTTAACATGTACATTTGGCTCAATTGGAGCAGCAGGAATTCCAAGCGGATCAATAATCTTCATGGGAATGGTTCTTTCATCCGTTAATCTTCCGATTGAAGGAATTGGCATTATTCTTGGCATTGATCGCGTTCTCGATATGATAAGAACAACAATTAATATCACTGGAGATAGTGCTATTACCTTAATTGTTGATAAATCTGAAGGTGGCCTAGATAAAAAAGTTTATTATTCTAAAAATTAATAAATAAAATGCAAAAAATATGCTCTATTTTAGCTTGGTTAAATACAATATAAAAAAATACTTAAACAATGCTAAAACAGCCTATTTATTTTTATCTACAATATTATTTTTTTTGATTCTTGATATCAACAATAGCAATGCCAAAGAAAAATTGTTAGAAAAATATCAAGAAGATATTTTTACAATAGAAAATTATCTAAATAATATTAAGCAATTTTCTGCTAATTTTTATCAAGAATCAAATGATAAAAATGCTAAAGGCAGGTTTTTCTTATCTAAAAATGATAAAAACGGAAAAATTAGAATTGAATATCAAACCAAACCAAAAATACTAATTATCATCAACGGCTCAAAATTAATATACCAAGATCTGGAGCTAGAAGAAACTTCATATCTCGATTCAAACACTACTCCAGCTTCTTTTTTATTAAAAAACAATATCTCTTTTAACGATCCAAAAATCTCAATCACAAATATTATCAAAAACGAACAAGAAATTGTCATATCTTTAAAACAAAATCAGAAAGAACAACCACAAATTGAATCAAAAATAGCCTTCAATATTAATCCAACCTTTTTAAAAAGAATTGAGTCAACCAACGAACTGGGTCAAAATGTTGTTCTAAAACTAGAAAATATTGACACATCAACACCAATTTCTAATAAATTATTTATTACAAAAAATCAAAATCTTTCTCAATAATGGGTTTTAAAATCAATAATACAAATCGTCACAACAAAAGAAGGGTTGCGATTAGCGAAATAAACATAACTCCTTTTGTTGATATTCTACTTGTATTGTTAATAATTTTTATGGTGGCAGCACCAATGATGACAAGCGGAGTTAGCATTGAACTGCCTCAAGGTGTAGCAACACCAGAAACCGACAAAAATAAATCCATCACTATTTCAATAAAGTCAAACCAAGATATTTATATTGATGATGTAGTTTCCAGCATATCAAACCTTGCTTCTCGTCTTGTTGTTGTATCTGGAGGAGATCTATCAACAAAAATTCATATTAGGGCAGATAAAAACCTTGATTATGGCATAGTAATGGAAGCGGTTAAAATTATAAACTTAGCTGGCTTTAGTCAAGTTATTTTAGTAACTGAATTAATTCAATGATAAAAAATTTAGCTTACTCAGTTTTTTTACATGGCTTGATATTATTCTTGCTTTATGCAAATTTTAAGATTCATCAACCCCTCTCAACTAAAACAAAAGAAATAAAAGTAGGTTTTATGGTTCTTGATAACAGCAGAGATGCTTTTAGTCAAATAGAATCAAATGTTAATCAGATAAAAGAGCCCCCTCAAAATTTAGAAAAAATTATAACAAAAACATCTGAACAGAAAATTAAAAAACAAACATCGGAGCAATTAAAGCCAACAATACCAAATCACAGACCTCAAAATATTAACAAACCCAGCAATCTTGCCAAAATAAAACCTGACCCTGCTAAATCATTATCAAATAAAGATCAATTAAATATTAATCAACCAGAGAAATCAATTCCAGAGCTAGAATATAAGACAATAAACAACGATGAAAAAATTGAAACAAATCAACAAAAGATTGAGAAAAATAACAATGAAAATTCAGTTCCAACAAATGAAATCAATTCAAGTAATAAAACATTAGAAATTATTAACTCAAGAAAAACTTTTAATTTTGAGGCTAATGGCTTATCAAATCGGCAAAAATTCAACATTCAGGCTCAAATTAAGCTATGTTATCAAAGAGCAATTTTTGAGAGTCGTAAATATAGCAATCAAAAAGTCATTACTAAGGCTAAAATTAACCAAGACGGCACCATTGAATCGGATATATACCAACAAATTAAAAGTGAAAATTATCTTAATCCTAACAACTATCAATATAAAATTGCCGTTGATAATGTTAAAAGAGCATTAGAATTATGCAACCCAATTAGAAATATTCCTTCAAATATTACAGAACAATTGCAAGATTTAATTTTTGAATTTGAGGGAAATTAAACAAAATAACTAATTTATGAACAATCACAAAATACAAGCAGTAAGAGGCACAAAAGACTTATTTGGAATTGACATAGCAAGATTTAATCACATCATTGAAAATGCTAAAAAATATAGCAGAATCTTTGGATTTCAAGAATTGCAAACTCCAATATTTGAATTTAGCGAAATTTTCGAAAGAAATCTCGGTGATAATTCGGATATTATTAATAAGGAGGTTTATAAATTTCTTGATAGAGGAAATAATCACCTTACTTTAAGACCAGAATTCACTGCATCAATCGTTAGAGCAATTATTGAGAATTCTCAATTAACTAATAATTTACCTGTAAAATTATTTTCTTACGGTCCTTTATTTCGCTATGACAGACCTCAAAAAGGCAGACAAAGGCAATTTCATCAAATTAACTTTGAATGTTTTGGCGATGATAGTGTTTTTTGCGATGTACAAAACTTAATTCTTGCCAATAAATTACTACAAGAGTTAGGGGTTAAAAACAATACTAAATTGATTATCAATTCTTTAGGCTCAAATATAATAAAAAATCTTTATCAAGAAGAATTAATTAAATTTTTTAGCAAATATCAAGATAAATTATCAGAAGATTCTAGGTCTCGTCTTCATAAGAATCCACTAAGAATTCTCGATTCGAAAGACCAACAAGATATCAAAATATCACTTGATGCACCTAAAATTAAAAATTTCTTTGACGATCAATCAAAATCAAGATTTGACAAGATTCTTAACTTATTAACTATTGCAAATATTGATTTTGAGGTTGATTATCGCTTAGTTAGAGGCTTAGATTACTATAATTCTACAGTTTTTGAATTTATCAATAATCACCAAGGAGCCCAAAATGCTGTTTTAGCTGGCGGAAGATATGACAATCTTAGCGAGCAAATGGGTGGCAAAAACCTTCCTGCATTCGGTTTTGCAGGAGGAATAGAAAGAATAATGATTATGATAGAAGAAAATAATCAATTTATAGAAAATAAATCCCGCCCAATTATAGTAATTTATATTGGAGAAGAGGCTCAAAATTTGGCCTTCAAAATTTGTTGCGAACTTCGCGAGAATAAATTTTATACTGAATTTCTTGTTAGCAATAACTTTAAAAAACAATTAAAATTTGCAACTCAAATTAATGCTAAATGGGTTATCATAATCGGAGAAAATGAAATAAAAAACCAAGAATTAATTGTTAAAAACTTTGATGAAGGAAAAGAATCCAAAATCACAAATTCCAAAATAGTAGAATTTTTACAACAAAATCAACAATGAAAATAACTAAAAAACAAGAATCCTTACTTAAAAATATAGCAATTTTAATGAGGCTAAATAATCCAATCGGAATATTTTTATTGTTAATTCCTGCATTGATAGGTATCTTCTTAAATAATCAAATATTCGCAATTAATCATGATATCCTAATTAAAACTATTATATTATTCGCAATTGGAGCAATATTCATGAGAAGCGCTGGTTGCATAATCAACGATTTGCTAGATGTTAATTTTGACAAAAATGTAAAAAGAACAAAGAATCGCCCACTTGCTTCAAATGCAATCAGTCATTACCAAGCTTTAATTATATTGACAGCCAATCTTTTAATTAGCTTGATAGTTTTATTGCAATTTAATTTTAAAACAATTATCGCAGGGTTTGCAATTGCTGGACTAGTGGCAATATATCCATTAATGAAAAGAATAACTTATTTTCCACAAATTTTTTTGGGCATCACATTTAATAGTCCGATTATTTTATCAACAATTGCCCTAACTAATTCAATCAATTATCTCGCTTTAATGCTATATCTAGCAATGATATTATGGACTCTCATTTACGATAGTATTTATGCTTTTCAAGATGTTGAAGATGACATGCGAATAGGCACAAAATCTACCGCTATCAAATTTTACAAATATCCCAAATATATTCTAGGAATTATTGCAATAATTCAACTTGCTATATTGCTATCAATTGCACCAATCGCTAATTTCTCAATAGGATATATTATTATTAATCTAATAGCAATTATATGGCTTATTGAAATTATAAAAAGATGCGACTTTAAAGATCCTAAGCAATGTTTAAGAGCTTTTAAAGAAAATCATAAAATTGGCTTCTTAATGTTGCTAGCTATAATTATCGGTTAAAGATGTTAAAAATTGGCATTCTAGGGGGAAGTTTCAACCCTCCTCACCAAGGACACCTAAATATCAGCAATCTAGCAATAAAAAAGCTTCAACTAAATCAATTGTGGTGGATACCCACCAAATACAATACTCTAAAAGATATCAATATTTATCAATCATATGAGACAAGAGTAAATCTTTGTATTAAAATAACCAATAATAACTCAAAAATAATAGTTAAACCATATCCAGAAATTCACAGTTATAAATTGATAAACTATTTACAAAAAAAATATCCACAAATACAATTTATATGGGTTATGGGGGCGGACTCATTATTTAACCTTCATCACTGGAATCAATTTAGAAAAATATTAGAAATGATTGATATTGCAGTATTCTCGAGAGATAATTTACTTAATAAGATACATAAAAGTAAAAGCTTTATTATTGCAAAAAAAAGATTCTATAACCAAAAAATAAAAATTATCAGAATTAGAGAAACAAATATTTCTTCAACAATGATAAGAAAATCAATAAAAAATAATTTAATTTCTTGAAATTAAATTATTTATTTTTAAATTATCTTGCCCTTTTATCTTAGATTATTTTTTATAAAATTTAACTTATAAAGGTTGCCTTAGATTTAATAATAACTTTAACAAATTTAAAAAATGAATAAAAACAAAATCACAGAACTGACAATATTTTTTGTGTTACTAGTAATAGCATTTTTGGCGGGAGTAAAATATTCTGACCCTATAAAATTACATGCTAGCTGGCTTTTTGAAGCAAAAGAAGAAGAGCTAGAATTGCCCGATATGTCCAATGAAGAAAATGCAGAAGAATTAAATATTGAACAAAATCAACCTGCAAATAATTCACAAAATACAAATATTAATGGCAATGAGCAAGTTAATAATATTGAGCCAGCTAATCATAATACTAACAATAACCAAGCTTCTAATTCAGGCAATCCTCAAATTAATACTGCTCCAACATCTAATATTGCTCCTGATAAGAAATAATTACCCAATTCTCACCAAATTTAAGAGTCTAAACCACCAATAAAGACTCTTCAAGCCCAATAAACACCTTTTAACACTGCAAACCTCATTTTTTTAGAAAAAGAGGCGCCATAATTTGTAATATATGAAAATTAACACCATTATTTTTATTAAAAAATTTTTACGACTTTTTTATTATATAGCTCTTTCATCAATTTTTACTCAACAATCTTTTGCTTTAGATATTGAATCAGAAAGCGAAAGAGAAAAATTAATTGGAAATAATGTTAGAAAAATTAATAAAAACTCAAAAAATAATCTTACCACTTTTTCCTTGATTGGCAATTATCAATCAGACTATAATTCTAAATCTTATGACATAGGAACAAGAATATTTTGTAAGAAACCTCAATATAATTTAAATATAGATATAAGTCATTCAAATAATTGGGCAGATACTGGTAGTGGCAAGAAAAAAATTATTCTTGCTAAAAAATCAGAATTATATGATGCTCAAATAACTTCAAAAATCTTAATATTACAGAGTCCTTATTATATCGCTACCTATAATCACGGTATTTACGACGATCTATCTACATATTACTACGATTCTAGGCATGCAATTGGATTTGGAAAGATGTTTAACAATATTATTGAAGTTGATTTAAGTATTGGAAAAAGATATAGTAAAAATTTTGAGAGTGCCACTTTACTAGCTCCATCATTCCGATTAAATTGGCAAATTAACAATCTACAATTTTTAAATAGATCTTATTTTTTTACAAATAGAGAAATATCCGACACTGAATCAAGAAGCACCATAAGATACTATATCAATAAGAATCTTGCAATTGAATTAAATCATGATATTGACAAAAGAAGATATATTGATAAAAAACAAATAGTTAATAGAGTAGCTCGCAAAATACAAATAGGAACAACCTACAGATTCTAGCAAATAATTTTAATTAATATTTCTCACAAAAATATAGTTATTATTATTTGATAAATCCTTATTAAAACAATATCCATTAAGCTTAAAATTAATTATTTCTTTGTGATTATTAATCTTGTTATCAATAATAAATCTTGCCATTAGCCCCCTTGCCTTCTTAGCGCTAATACCAATAATTTTAATTTGATCGTTTTTTTGTTCTTTAAAAATAATATTTAGAATTTTTGCATTGATTTTTTTAAGATTTATCGCTCTAAAATATTCTTCTGAAGCAAGATTTACAATAGTTTTATCTTTATGGTTAATAATTTCATAATTTAGAATATCAGTAATTTTATCATTCCAAAAGCTATATAAATTAGAGAAATTTTGAGATAATTGATTATGTTTAAAAATTTTACTATTATTGAAATTAGTTGACATTTCAAGTCTGTATGGCTGAATCAAATCAAGAGGCTTTAAAATTCCATAAAGACCAGATAATATCCTAATATTATTTTGAGCAAAATCAAGAAAATTAGGCAAAATATCATCCGCTATTTTATTTATAGCCATTGCCTCATAAACATCGCCAGCAAAGGCTAATATAGCGGGCTTAGAATTTTCAAGATTAAAATTTTCTTGAAAATTGTGAATTCTATCAAAATTAAGTTGTGCCAATTTATCACTAATTGCCATCATTTTAGAAATTTCTAGAATGTTTAGTTTTTGCAATTCTGCTATTAATTCTTTTACTTCACTTTTAAATATGATCTGTGTAAAATTATATTTCTCTTTATTAGATGTCAGTTGAGAAAAATTTAGATTCTTAGCAGGAGAAATTATTGATAACATTTTTTTAAGTTTATTTTAGTTTTGCTTGCTTTTAAAATTAAAAATTAATTTAATTGGCACTTTACAAGTTTTGTTAATTTTCAAAATATTTAGTTATGAATCAAGAATTTCCTTTAATGAGAAAAGCAACCGCAGTTTGGTTGATTGAAAACACCTCGCTAACATTTAGTCAAATCGCTAATTTCTGCGGTCTACATGAGCTAGAAGTTCAAGGAATTGCCGACGGAGATGTTGCCAACGGAGTAATAGGGCAAAGCCCAATATTTTCTGGCCAGCTAACTTTTGAAGAAATTAAAAGATGCGAAAAAGATAAAAAGTCTAATCTTAGAATCAATCGTAGCTCTTCGATTTCAACCGAAACAGGTGGAAAAAAATCCGCAAAATACACTCCGATAGCTCGTCGTCAAGATAAGCCGGATGGTATAGCATTTATTATAAAATATTATCCTGAGTTAACCAATAATCAAATTAAAAAACTTATTGGCACAACTGACACAATGATAGATTCTATTAAGAATCGTACTCACTGGAATATGAAAAATATCAAACCTAGAGATATAGTATTATTAGGTCTTTGTAGCCAGTCTCAATTAAATGAAGCAATAAATATTGCAAAAAGCTTTAAAGAAAAATCTGAAAAGCATGAAGCAGAAATTTTAGAAAATTCAAGTAAAAAAGCTAATAAAAGCTCTACAAAAGAAGAAAATAAAGAAAAACTAAAAAAATAAAATGGCAAAAGAAGAAAAAACCAAGGCATCACTAATTATCGCAAAGAATAAAGGTAGTAATAGCGATAATTCCTTGATAGAAATAGGAAAATCTGCACCCTTATTTTCATTACCTAGTGATGATGGAGATATCTCAATATCCGATCTCAAAGGTAAAAATATTGTGCTATATTTTTATCCAAAAGACGATACTCCCGGATGCACTATTGAAGCACAAGATTTTACAAAAAATATCGATAAATTTATTGATATGGATTGTGTAATTCTTGGGGTTTCAAAAGATAATGTTGCTAGTCATTGTAAATTCATTGAGAAATATAAAATTGCTTTCAATTTACTTTCTGATTCCGATGGAGAAGTATGTAAAAAATTTGATGTAATAAAGGAAAAATCAATGTTTGGTAAAAAATATCAAGGAATTGACAGAAGCACTTTTTTAATCAATAAAATCGGTAAAATCACTGCCATTTGGAGATCAGTTTCCGTTAAAGGGCATGTAGAGCAAGTGTTAAAAGAATTAAGTAAAATCTCGAAATAATATGGCCTTACAATGTGGTATTGTTGGATTGCCAAATGTTGGCAAATCAACTCTTTTTAATGCTTTAACTCAAACTGCATCTGCTCAAGCTGCCAATTATCCATTTTGCACTATTGAGCCAAATATCGGCAAAGTCAATGTTCCTGATTCCCGCCTACAAAAACTTGCCAATATTGCCGGATCAAAAGAAATAATCCCAGTTCAAATTGAATTTGTTGATATTGCTGGGCTAGTAAGAGGAGCAAGCAAAGGAGAGGGTCTTGGCAATCAATTTTTATCACATATTCGTGAAGTAGATGCAATTATAAATGTCGTTAGATGTTTTGAAGATGAAAACATCACCCATGTTGAAGGAGGGGTTAATCCGATTAGGGATATTGAATTAATACAGCTGGAACTAATCATAGCAGACCTTGAAAGCCTAGAAAAAAGAATCCCGAATCTTGAAAAGAAAGCAAAAACCGATAAAGAAGCATCCGAACAACTGATTATGGCAAGAAGAATTATAGAATTATTGCAAAAATCACAACCAGCAAGAAATATTGATATAAAAGATTCCCAAGAAGCAAAAATATTAAAATCATTACAATTAATCACTGCAAAACCGCAATTATTTGTTTGCAACCTAAAAGAAAATGACATTTCTGGCAACAAATACTCCGAATTAGTAGAAGAATTTGCTAAAAAAAATCAATATAAAACTATTAATATTTGTGCACAAATTGAATCAGAAGTTGCAAATTTAGAAAATGAAGAAGAAAAGCAAGAATTTCTATCCGCTCTCAATCTAAGCGAAACTGGTCTATCGCAAATCATTCGCCACTCTTACGAAATATTAAGCTTAATAACATTTTTTACAGTTGGACCAAAAGAATGTCATGCTTGGATGCTAAAAACTAACTCAACCGCCCCTAGAGCAGCGGGTGTTATTCATACAGATTTTGAAAAAGGGTTCATTCGTGCCGAAACCATTTCTTATCAAGATTATATAAACCTTAATGGCGAAGAAGGGGCAAAAAATGCTGGTAAATTAAGGCTTGAAGGCAAGGATTATATCGTGCAAGATGGAGATGTTTTTCATTTTAGATTTAATGTCTAGCAATATAAATTTAAATCATTTACTCGATTCAAAAACTAATTATTGCCAATATTTTCCACTATGCGGAGGGTGCGACCTTTTAAATATTGAAAATAATATCTATCAAACAAAGAAAAAAACACAACTTATCACAATATTAAAAAAATATAAAATTCCTGTAAATTATATTGAAAATATTAATTGGATATGGCTAGAATCATCTTCTCGCAGAAGAATATTTTTAAAAATTAACAAAAATAACGAATTAGGATTTTTTAAAAAAAGAAGTCAAGATTTAATATCTATCAATGATTGCAAGGCAACAACCACTAATATTAATCGATTAATAAAAATTTTATCAGAATTCATTAAAAATCAGGCACAAAATTTATGGCTATCAATTGCAATTACTGAATTTGATAATATTATAGATTTAATTTTTTACAGCAAAAAATCATTGAGCTTTAAGCAAAATGAACAACTTAAAGAATTGGCAATAAAAAATAAAATTAATATTTCTGTTTCTTGTTCTAATAACAATAATTCACAATATATAGAGCCACTAATCATTCATGAAAGCCCTCAAATACACTATAATTACCATAAACCATTGATAATAAATTTAGTCAGTAATGTTTTTTTGCAGGCTACAAAACGAGGAATGTTAAGCATTTTTTCAATTATAAGAAATTACATTTCGCATAATTTTTATCAAAAAAATTTAAAAATTAAAGTTATTGATTTTTATTCTGGTTTTGGTGGTTATAGCTTTGCAATTATTGATCTAATCAATTCATCAATTGCATTTGAAGGCTATGAAAATATGGTTTCTATCGCCAACAAAAACTCTAAAAAATATCAATTAAACATCGAATCATTTACTAGAGATTTATTTAAATTTCCTGTTTTATCAGATCAAATCAATAAATTTGACCTAGCAATCATTAACCCGCCAAGAAATGGAGCATCTCCACAAATAAAAGCAATAGCAGAATCGCAAATTCAATATCTAATTTATGTTTCTTGCAATCCAATAAGCTGGGCAAGAGATAGTGAAGAATTAATTAAAAAAGGCTTTAAAATTAAACAAATTAATGCTATAGATCAGTTTTATGGCACTCAACACATTGAATTAGTTGTTATATTCTCTCGCTCTTGTTAGATTTATGGAAATTAAAATCAAAAAGATTTTTAATTACAGATTTATAGTCCTCTTTTCGAAAGGTAAAAATTAAATGCATTAAGGTCCAAACAAAGAAGGCATTAGGAGAAAAAAAATAATTAGAAATCTCCTTTTCTAGAGGCATTTTCTTATAAAAAGACCAAAAAATTAGCAACCCTAAATTTATAAAAAATATTTGCCTTATATAATCAATAATACTCCTGCTACTATCTTCATGCTTATCATTGCCAATTTTTATATACCAAATTATATAATGATAAATAATTATAAAACTCCACAATGCATCAATAGAAAAATTAACCTTATCCAACTTAAAAATAGCTAAAATAATCAAGTTAGCTAATAGCAAATAAATTAGATAATAATCATAATTCTTTTTTATAATAATTCTTATAAATTGTACTACAATTATCAACATACTCAATATTAAAAGACAATTATTTATTATAGAGTATTTAAAATAAAATCCAAATATAGTAAAATTTAAAATTATTAGCAAAATAAGAATGTTTTTAGAAAAATCACCTTCTATTTTTAATATTTTCATTTCATCAAAGAAATGGTGCAGTAAGAAAAATATACTAACAAAGATTATAAAATTTTTTTGATTCAAATTAGAGATAGAGAATGATAAGAACAAAATAACAAAGTAAATAATCAAACTCTTTAAATAATAAACATTCGCAACACTATTTTTTAACCTTTTAATATAAGTTAGTAAAAAATGTGCATGACCCATTATTATATAGGCAGATTGTAAATTATTGCTTGGTAATTTATAGATTATTATAGCGGTGAGAAATAGCGATATAAAAATTAGATTCATTATAATATTTTTAGAAATGTAAATATATTAAAAAACAACCAAATTATCGTCAATGATTGAAATAAATAAGGATTAGAATCTTTTTTAATAATTAATATATTCAATATTGTTAATATTTGGGCACATAAAAAAACACTAAACTCTAAATTATTTTTATTATAAAATAATAAAAGCCCAATTGATAGAGAAAGACAAATTATTTTAGTAAATAAAATTCCAAATTTATTTGGTATTGTCGATATTCTATTTACCAAATCGCCTTCAATATCTCTAATATCCCACATTACTTCTATAATAAAAACCATTATAAAAGTATGAATAAAAGCAAGAAAATTAATTTTACCCAAGAAAATAAAGCTAATTGTTAAAGGTGTTAATGCCCAAACTAATGCCGATATTATATTTTTTAGCAAAATAATTTCTTTTAATCTTCTTATTTTGAGGAATTTTAATTGATGGCTATATAAAAAACCTAGTAAAAAAGGGATAAAAAGATAGAATAAAAGCAAGATTTTATTTGTAAAAAATAAATAGGGAATTGGAATTATTGCAAAAATTACTGAAAATATAATTGGATAATTTTTATTTTTTATTGGAAAAGATTTAAAATTTATACTATCTTCTACAATATCAGTTGCTTTATTAAAGATATATATTGCCGAGAAAATCATAGTAAAAGAAAGAGAGATTAAGTAGGAATCGCTATTAACTCTGCCTTCAAATGAATTAATGGAAATAAAGAAAATTAATAGAATTACATTAATTCTATATCTAAAAAAGTTTTCAATCATTGTTAAGAAAAAATACTAATTATACTGAACGCCAATTTATCCAACTCCAACTATTGACTGTTTTTTTTCCATCATAACAACTAACATTTCCTGTTGCAAAAATATCTGGGCATTTGGTATTGCAACCACAATATCTACCTCCTATTGGGCAACTAGTTTCAGATCTATTGGAAAGATTAACAGAGGAATTATGGGAAATATTAGCATTAACAGCTTCATCATAATAATTAAAGCTTGCCTCATCTCCTCCTTCATTGCACCAAGTGGTTGTTTTTCCATATGCATCCGTTGAAGTTGTTGAGCAGTCAGGATCTTGTCCCGTTGCGTAGTTACCTTCTATATATGAACTTCCACTTGTACAATCTCTACAAATATGACAGTCACCTGTAGAATTTAATTGATAACTTGCATTACAAAGAATGTTGTTTGAACTTCCGCAACCTCTACATGTTGCGGATTGAGTTTCATTAGCATTTAAATATATTGCGCTAGTATTGTTTGATTCTAAGCCATTAATATTTTGATTTGGAGCAAGTTGACAATATTGAAGACAGGCATTGGCACCACTCACTCTAGAATAGTAAGTTTTATCTATATTACCCGAGCCACTATTAACACATTGATAAGAAGGAGTGGAGGCAGTATTTTTATTAGCATTATAATAATTTTGAGAATTATTACAAGAAACTCCGTTAAGATTTGCACCAATAGATATATAAGATCTAGCTTCATTTACCAAAACTCCATTATCACTAGAGCTAAAAGTTCTTTGAATGCTATTACTTGATATAGAGGCACAACCATTATTCAAGGAAACCCATTTTCCTGCCATTCCCGATGAAATATTGCCACAACTACGAATTATTAAATAATTGCCATTTGCTCTATCGCTACCAATATAATCAGCAATTGATTGAGAAGAAGTCAATTGAGATTTTGAAAATGAAGCATTAAGATATTTTACCCCACCTCTTACTACATAATCAGTTATTTTACCGTAAGCTACAGCCTCCTCACCAAAATTAGTTGATGGCCAAATTACTCTAACTTTTCCTATAGAAGAATCATGCTCAGTTACACCTATGCCAATTCTTGCATCTAAGTCTCCGCTAGGACAACTATTAATGCAAATAGAAAGAGGAGACAGCCATCTTGCAGATGAATTTGAGTTGAATTTAGAAAATTGATTAGAACTATTAAAACATCCTCTTATTGGAAGACCATTATTATTAACTGATTCTGTTGCTGAAGATAAAGAAGATTCTCTATCTTTTAATTCTATTGTTGCATCACCAAAATCATCAAAAAGAGCAGATGCACTATATTGATTATCAATTTCTAGATTAAATGTATTTGTTTTTGCAAATATTTTATTGGTAGAATAAGGATATTTATAAAAACCATTAATACACTTACTAGCACTGATAATTTTTACCTGATTATTACCTACATTATCAACTTCTAACCACTCTGAGTAACCATTATTTACATCATTTCCTATTTCTGCATTAATGGCATCGCATTTTCCTGAACAAGGATTTTTTATTGGACCCCAATTTCCTAAATAATCACATTCTCTACTAGGTGGCTTTCCTCCAGACATAACTTGATAACCAATTTCTGCATTACAAGATCCATAAATAACCCTGCCAGATTCTAAACTTCTTGATGCAAGAGATTCTGTGAATTCTGCCCCATTAATATGCGACCATTCTACAATTCTCTTTTTTATTTCATCACTTGATATACCAGCTTCAAGAGGGCTATTAGGTTTAATTGCTGGACACTTAATTGGTTCGCAAGAATTAACAACATCTTCTACCCAATTCCCAAGATCGTTACATTGCCTTTTAGGGACATTAATTGCTAAATAAGAATAACCAATAATTTTTTTATAAATACTATTTGATAATAACAAATCCTTACTAGACATATAATCATCGGAGCGATCTGGAGTGGCATATTTTATTTTATATCCAGGAATACAACTATATATTTTATGAGTCTCACCAATATTATTATAATAAGGAATAGTTGCAGAATAAGAGCTTGCAACTTCTTCATTACCATCTTTAGTTTTTGTATATGATTGCCAATTAGCAAAACCTAATTTTTTACCTATATCATCTCCAATTTCATCACTTGCCTGAAAATTAGGATTATAAATTGCATAACTATTCTCAGGAAATAAAATATCTGTAAAAATATCAGGATATGGCTTACTAAATCTACCGGCAGTAATTTCTGGACAAGAATATCTTATGCAACTGCCATTATTTTTACTAAACATCGCTTTATTATTTTCACTATTATATTGTTCAGTTGAAATATTTTCTGGTTCAATAATATTACCAGCAACATTTAGCATATTGCATTCTCCGTAAACTGCCTTGGAAGGGTCTGGATCGCTTTTCCAATTACCTCTACATTCACCCTTAATTTTTTTCATACCAGGAAAAGAAACATTGAATTCCGCATTACCAAATTTGCTTGCATTAGCCCTTTCTTGATCTGTTTCGTAACTTAATGCGGGACAAGATTTAAGAATTGGCATATTAACACAAAAACCAGCCTCATGAGGAGTTTTTTCTCTTAAATCATATTTTAGAACATCGCTATATTGATTAGGTAATTTGCTGTTACCAAATTCGTCTAAATCCGCTTCAACACATAAACAATTAATACCATCAGCATCATAACAACTACAACTGTCAGAAGTGCAGTTTTCTGTTTTTGCAACACAAGCAGAATCAGAATTTCTACCTTCAATTCCAGATTTATTATAAACCACAACT
This sequence comes from Rickettsiales bacterium, assembly GCA_021298605.1. Lineage (GTDB taxonomy): Bacteria > Pseudomonadota > Alphaproteobacteria > Rickettsiales > UBA1997 > JAJTDS01. The sequence goes on along the minus strand of JAJTDS010000006.1, from coordinate 6,145 downwards.
TTTCTACTAAATAAATGATTAAGACCATTTTTAGTAAGACATATCTCATTAAACCAACCAGAATATTGATTATCTCTTGGATATGATTTATATGATTCGCTTGAATATGGACTAGGAAATTTACTATCATTAAAATGCATCAAAGAATTACAATTTTCTTCTAGCGATTTACAAGAATTTATTGCTTGATTTTCAACAGCAACATCTTTTTGCAACAATTCTTTTCTATTTTTTTGTATATAACTTGCAATACATTCGTTATATATTGAACTACATTCACTTCTTTGAGCACAAATAATATATTTATCAGAACCTAGTAGTATTTTTTCCTCATTTTCACCTAGATCAAGAGATGAATTTACTTCACAACTAGAATTTTCATAACTGTTTGGACTCGATAAATAATATTCATCCCCGTAATAATTTGTATCAGATAGGTTGCTGGAATTAGAATTGAAATTTTTTGATACAGCATAGCGATAATATATTTTTTTATTAGCATATATTTTACCGACTTCATCAATAATATTAGCACCATTTACCGTGTATTTCCCTAGATCCACCTTTTCATCATCACCATTGATTTTGCCGTATGCCACTAGATTAAGAGGTGTTTTATCAATTGGAATACAAGAAACTTCATAATCTTTTGTTTGATATGAAGATGATGACTGAGAGTCTGAAGCAATAAAATCTCTTCTCATTAAGCATATTTGTGGATTGTTGAAAGATTCTTTTCTTTTTAAAAAGACCACAACTCGTTTTAATAATGATTGGTTAAAAACTGTTTGTAAAGTAATTGATTTTTGCAATCTTATATCCTCAACTTGATTATTAGTTAGATTAAAATTATTACCTGATCTTAAATAGGTATTTCTTATTAATTTTCCTAGTTGCTCATTTTCTAAAGGAGTATAACTTATTATTTTTTCTCCTGATTTATCATTTATTTCAAAACTACTATATTGATTTTTATATATCTGTTTAATAAATGGAGCAATATCATCAATAATATATTTATAATATTCTGGTTTATCTAACTTGGAATCGCTGCAATCAATATTATTACCAAGCTCTAAAAGAGATTTCATACCAAATAATCTTACTTCATTGGGATTATTATAACTGCAATTTTTATTACTCTCTTGAATTTTTGCAAGTTGAGTTTTATCAATGACTACACCTTCCTTTATGCCCTTTGAAAGCTTTAATTTTATAATAGTATTGCCATATGTAACTTCTATTTCTGGCTCAAAAAAATCAACCGCTTTCTTGTCATTAGCTGAGCTAGTGTAGTCACTTATATAGAGAGCGGGTTCAAATATTTTAGGACTATTCTGATAATTCGCTAAATTAAACTGACTAGGTGGAGCAATTCTTAATTCTATCGGGGCACAAGGCATTTGTTCTATGAATCTTCCAGAAACATCATAATATCCAGAAACCTCATTATCAAGACCTACTACCTTTTTACTCGCTCCAAAAAGAGAGCCTGCATATTGAACTCTAAGCATTGGTCTAAAAATATGAGCTAACCCTTTTTTTCCGTTAGCAGTAGTATCAAATGCACCAATACAATTCCCATATCCATCATTATATCCAGTTATACAAGTTGCATTAGCCCTTATACAATTATTCAAATCTTGACCTTTACAAATTTTCTCTATATCCCTTTGAGTCATTGGAATTTTATCATTAGGTCTAATAAATATAGAATCATCATATGCTGTATGACCCTTAACATCAAGAAAACTACAAACTTTATCGCCATAAGAAACCGCTCTTAATCTTAAATAACCGTCTGCCAAGCCAACACTACCCATCAATTTAGAGCATTCATTGGTATTTTCGGCTAAAAAACTATCACTCATTAAACATTTTTTGGGATCGCTCTCATCAATTTCCAATTCTTTACAAACATCCTCACCGCAATATTCAAAACAAGGCAGATCTCCTTCTGTACCTTTAAAAAAATGGCAACTTCTTACACAGCTTCTTGCACCACAAGTATCTTCGCCCCATGGATAAAATGAATTTCTGTATCTCAAACATACAGTAACTTTTATTTTTCTCTTTCCGCTAACATCGCCACTAATCCATACTTCTTGAGGATAGCCCTTAAAATAGGCGGTTTGCTCTGATACCTTATTATATAAAATACCGCCATTACCGCATAAATAAATATAACCAGAACCTCTACCAGCACCAACATTATGATAAGAAGATCCGTAACGATTTTTAGGATAATATGGAGGAGAATAACTACCATTTCCTAATTGCTGATAATATGTTCCACAAGCATCTGTTTTACCTAAATCAAGAATTGAGCCCCTAGAAAAGAAATCGATAATGGGATCAATTTTCACCCTCTCTTCATTTAAACAGCAATTTCCGTAACTATCTTTATTTTCATTGAAAATATTTGAAGCACTATTGCTGAAACATTTTTGTGGAGTAGCTGCAGATTCAACTCCCTTTTGATTGATACATTTAAATGTAAAATGAGAAGATATTACTCCATTTTTGGCATCGCCACCCTTATATTTATCATTTATTGCTTTCATATAGGTGCCACTATATAAAGATGCTGGAGGAGTTGGACGATTAAAAAAAGATAACAGATCTTGACTACCTATTTTTTGTTCAATATTACTACCCATCAAATAATTTTCTTTAGCGGGAGGAAGGCATAATGGATTGCTTGAACCGCTACCGCACACAACCTCTTTAAAACAAGATCCTTGAACGCAAGATGTATTGCATTCACTATTTTTTACAGAAGGAGCAATCTCACTATCATTTAATTTTGTACAAGAATAAGGAAACTTCAAAATTGTTGTATTTTTACAATATCTAGATACTGAATTAGGGTTTGATAGCGAATCATCTGAACAGTTTTCATTATTAATGTCTTTAACATTTTTGCAATATAAGGATTTATAACCGCTGTTTTGATTAATAATTTTACTAAATTCACTTATTGTTTCAGATGGATTGTTGGGGTTTTTATAATCACAACTATGTAAATCGCAATTTAATATTCTAGTTAATGACAATTGTTTTGTAGAATATTGATAACATCTTAAGTTTTGACCTATTGAATCTTTGGTTTTGCAATACTTCTCAAAACAAGAACCAGAATTAGCAAGATTAACTCTATCTGTTTCTGATAATTTCGAAACATCAGTTGGTGGATTTTTATATAAATCATAGATATTGCAAATTTTAGCAATTAACGACAATTCTCCTTCTGTTAATAAGTTGCAGGAGATTTTTTCACAATTTGCAGGCTCTTCAAATTTTCCAGTTGGACTTCCATCGGTTAATAACATCTCTTTTGGTTGGTGACATTTTCTATTAACACAATTTTTTTTTTGCAAGCTATCACAAAATTTTATGCAACTAATATTATGCTCATCTAATTTAGAGGGCTCGCATTCATTAATGCAATTTCTTAAATTATTATTCTCACCAATTGAATTGCATAACGGAAAATGAATAGGATCTGCACAACCAGATCTGTAGGAAGAAGAACTTGAATTATCAGCACAAGCTGGAAGAGAAATTCCTTCAGCAGTAGAACCATTGCCATTTGACAACCCGTTTAAATATACCAAACAATTATTGTTTTTATCTGCTGTAAATTTTGGAGATACTATTAATGAATCATTGCAAGACTTAGTAGGAGATGAAGTTTGAGAATTAATATTATTAATTATTAAAGTAGAAGCCAAAAAGGATAAGAACAGTAATGAATACAGAAAAGCTCTGCCAATTTTCGTTTTTAAGATTTTAGATATTTGTTTTGTAGGAAATTTTTCTGGCATTAGACCAATTTGTAGTATCTATTTCAATTAATTTAATATTATCAAAAGCTAAAAGAAGTTTTATTTTCAGCTTAATTAAAATGCAAAACATTAGCTTTTAATATTTTAATAAAAAGAAAGTTAAAATCAACAAATTTATTTGATTTTATTGGTTTTAATACAACTATAAGAATATAATCAATTAACTATCCAATTCCTTTGAGAGTAAATTTAGGATTTGCATACTAAAATTATTGGTTCTTTCGCTAATTTTATTAATTTTATTGGCAAAAATATTATAAAAGAAAACACCAGGAATAGCCGCAAATAAACCTATTCCAGTTGCTAAGAGAGCTTCTGCAATACCGGGAGCGACTACTGCAAGACTAGTATTTTTAGCAATTGCAATACCTTGAAAACTAACCATTATACCCCAAACTGTACCAAACAAACCAATGAATGGAGCTGAAGAGCCAATAATAGCAAGAAAGCCCAACCCAGATTCAAGATCACTCATAGAGCGATTACTACCAATTTGCATTGCACTATAAAGCCTATCTTTAAGAGATTGCTTTTTGGCAGAATCTTCTTGCATAATTTGTTTAATATTATTACTTTTCCACTCCATCATACAAGATAAAAATGTTGCAGCAAGAGGATGTTCGCTGGTTGATTTAGCAATTTTATAAATTTGATCAAGACCAACATTTTTTTCAAACATTGATTCCAGTTTATTGCTACGAATTTCTACTATTTTTAATTTAATAATTTTTTCAAAAATAATTGTCCAAGACCAAATAGAGGCAACAGCTAAAATCGACATTACTAATTTTACAATAATATCGGCTTGCACTATAAGATCAATTATTGAAATAGAAGTTTGTTTATCCATATTTATTACTATTTATAAAATTTTAATTAATAAGAAAATTGTTCTCTTATGATTCTTTCCTCAAGAGAATGGTTCGAATCAAACAATATATTAAATTTTAGATTTCTATCTTCAAAAATATTAACAATTTTAACATTTTTTATTTCGTTAAAATCTGCGGTAACAGATACCGCCCTAGTCTCTGAATTAATAATTTCAAGATCAATATTACTATCAGATGGCAATAATGCACCTCGCCAATTTCGAGGACGAAAAGGACTTATCGGAGTTATGGCAATAACTTCTGCTGAAAATGGAATGATTGGACCTCGTACTGATAAATTATATGCAGTACTTCCAGCAGGAGTTGCAACAAGAACCCCATCAGCAATTAGACAGTTTAATCTTTCTTTGTTGTTGATTTTAATATTTATTTTTACTGCTTGGCTTGAAGATCTAAATAATGCCACTTCATTAATCGCAATATGAGTAAAATTATTACCTTGATTGTCAACAGCATTCACTCTTAAGGGATAAAGCTTTGACAATTGAGCCTTTTGAACATTTTCAAGCAATTTTTCTTTATCAAGAGAATTCATTAAAAAACCCACTGTTCCACAATTTATACCATAAAAGCAAATTGATTTATTTTCATATTGATGCAATAAATGAAGCATTAATCCATCTCCACCAACCACCAATATTAAATCAACTCCTTCTATGTTTTTATCATCAATTGTTATATCAATAAAATTATATTTTCTAACAAAGTAGTCTTTTATTTCAATTGCCCTGCTGTTGCCTTTACCAGCTATGATTGCAATTTTCTTAAATTCCATAACATAATTACTAAAAAGCAATAGCTATTGCCATTTAAAATGGTATTTCATCATCTTCTTCTATTGATATATCAGAATTTCTTGATGAATTGTTGCCAGAGTTGTAATTTTCTGAACCGCTTCTTTCCCCCCTATCTCTTGAATCAAGTATTTGTAAGGTTGAATTATAGTTTTGCAGAACTATTTCGGTGCTATATTTTTCAACCCCGTTATTGTCAGTCCATTTTCTAGTCTGCAGAGAGCCTTCAATATAAATTTTGCTACCTTTTTTAATATATGATTTAGCAATTCCAACTAGACCCTGAGAAAATATGGCAACACGATGCCATTCGGTTTTTTCTTTTTTCTCACCACTAGATTTATCTTTCCAACTTTCAGTTGTTGCAAGAGAAAAATTTGCAATTTCTCTTCCGTCTTGAGTGACTCTAATTTCTGGGTCTTGCCCAACATTTCCTACTAATATAACTTTATTGATTGACATTTTGTGATTTTGTAAAAATTTATTAACTTGGTGAATAATCTACTAACTCTACAAATATAACCTAAAGATATATAAAGCAAAGTTATCGCCACTAAATTTATTAATATTAAAAAAATAAACAAGTAAAATTTTATATTTTTATTTTATA
>JAJTDS010000066.1 GCA_021298605.1 Rickettsiales bacterium | reverse complement strand
CCACCACCAATTACCCCAAGCATAAAAGATAAAGCTAACAATAATTAAAATAATATTTCTAAAATTATTATTCTTGCTAATATAATAAGCAGTAAGAGCCAACGGCAAGAATAGCAATAGAAAATTAAAAGATTGGAAGATCATAAAATTATTTTCTTTTGCCAAAAATTGCCGAGCCAATTCTTATGTGAGTTGCCCCTAGAGCAATTGCTTGCTTAAAATCATTACTCATTCCCATAGATAAATTTTTGAGATGATATTTTTTTGCAAATTTTGCTAATAAACCAAAATATAAAGATACATCACCATTAGCAACCGCATTTTCAGGAGGTATAGCCATTAGACCAACTAAATTCAGCTTGCAATCATTTTTTACAAAATTAATAAAATTTTCTAAATCATTAATTGCAACTCCAGATTTTTGTGGCTCATTGCCAATATTTACTTGGATGAAAATTTGTGGGTTTTTTTGATATTTGTGAACAGATTTAGCAATTGCAATTGCCAGCTTCTCACTGTCTAAACTATCAATTGAATCAAATAATTGCACTGCTTCATCACTTTTATTGCTTTGCAAATGCCCAATTAAATGAAGTTTGATTTGTGGAAATTTTAACTTAATTTCGGGCCATTTTTCTTTTGCCTCTTGAATATAATTCTCACCAAAAATATTGCAACCATTCTCAATTGCTTGATAAATTAAGCTTTTATCTATTGTTTTTGAAACCGCAATCAAATTAACTTGATTAGGTTCAAACCCAAATATATCACAAGTTTTTTCTATCTCTTGATTGATAATTAATAGATTTTGTTTAATATCTAACATTATGTCTGGCAATTTTATTTAAATTGTTAATTTTTTAACTTTAAAAAATCATAAAAAATAAACTCAATATATAAAACTTGCAAGATATAAAAATCTAGTTAGATTTTGTAAAATTTTTAATCCTTATATAAATCAAATAAACATATTATGAATATCGAAAAAATATCCGTTGGCAAAAACCCTCCACATCAAGTAAATGTTATTATTGAAGTGCCGATGAATGCCGACCCTGTAAAATACGAAACCGACAAAGATTCTGGAGCAATTTTTGTTGACCGTTTTATTGGCACCGCAATGTATTATCCTTGCAATTACGGATTCATTCCCCACACATTATCAGAAGATGGCGACCCAGCAGATATATTGGTTGTTTCTGATTTTCCAATTATTTCAGGAGCAGTAATTGCGGTTAAACCAGTTGGTGTTTTGATTATGGAAGATGAAAAAGGAATGGACGAAAAAATTCTTGCCGTTCCCGCCCAAAAACTAAATTCTCAATTTGAAAATATTGAATCTTATCAAGATCTTCCTGTAAATTTAATCAATAAAATTAAACATTTTTTTGAACATTATAAAGATCTAGAAAGCGGAAAATGGGTTAAAGTAAAAGGTTTTGAAGATGAAAAAAAAGCCAAAATTATCATTGAAGAAGCGATTAAAAGATATCAAAAATAATAAATAACCTTGCAATACCTTATTTTGCAAGGTTATAATAAAATACTACATTAAAATAGAGTAATTGCAAAAAACAAAATGGATTTAAATTTAAAAAAACACAAGGAAGATCTCCTTTTTATACCACTTGGCGGTGCTAATGAAATAGGAATGAATGTCAATCTTTACCATTTAAATGGCAAATGGCTAATGGTTGATCTTGGAGTGGGTTTTGCAAACAATATTCCCGGTGTTGATATGATGACTGCCGATATTTCATTTATCAAGGCTCACAAAAAAGATCTTATAGCTATCGTTCTAACCCATATTCACGAAGATCACCTTGGTGCGGTTCAATATTTATGGGAAGAATTAAATGCTCCCGTATATTGCTCGCTATTAACCGCTAATTTTCTAAAATCTAAACTTGCAGAATTTAAGCTAGATAAAGTTGTTCCGATTCACATTATTGACCCTGAAAGAGAATTAAAATTACACCCATTTACTATTGAATTTATTGGATTGACTCACTCTGTTCCTGAAATGAAGGCATTGATAATAAAAACCGAAAAAGGCAATGTTTTACATACTGGAGATTGGAAATTTGACCCCGAGCCAGTAGTAGGAGAAGTTTCAAACAAGGCTAGAATCAAAGAGCTAGGAGATAATAACGAAATTCTTGCCGTTATTTGCGACTCAACCAATGCATTAAACTCAGGGCATTCTCGTTCAGAGGGTGAGCTTTATCAATCTTTAAAAGAATTAATTGTAGGAAGAACCGGATTCGTTGGAGTTAGCACTTTTGCCTCAAATATTGCCAGAATTTATACCATTGCTAAAATTGCCAAAGAAGTGGGAAGAAAAGTAGTATTAGCAGGCTATTCTTTACAAAGAATTTGCGAAGTTGGAAAAAGAAGCGGATATTTTGATGAAAGCTTTGAATTTATATCCGATAAACAAATCAAAGGCTATTCCAAGAATGAAATATTAATTATTTGCACAGGTTGCCAAGGCGAATTACTTGCCTCTGCAAGAAAAATAGCTACCGATAATCACCCTACTATTCGCTTTAATAAAAATGATTTAATGATATTCTCATCCAAAATCATTCCCGGTAACGAAAAAAAGATTTTTGAATTATTTGATGCTTTAGCAAAAAGGCAGATCGATGTTATGACCGAAAAAGATCACTTTGTCCATGTTTCAGGACACCCCTCGCAAGATGAATTAAGAGAAATGTATCAATTAGCACGGCCAAAAATTGCCATACCTGTTCATGGTGAATTTTTACACACCAAGGCCCATAGCGAAATTGCTAGAGATTGCGGAGTTGAAAAGGTTATCCAAATAGAAAATGGCTTAGCAGTAAAAATATCAAGAGAAGAATGTCAAAAAGTTGGCTTTGTTAAATCTGGTTATTTTGCAGTTGATGGTAAGCAATTGCTTGATATGCAAAGCGAAGTTCTAAGAGAAAGAAAAAAACTTCAAGAAACTGGGATTGTTATAATCTCAATGGCAATTGATGCTAGTCTAAAAATTATCAATAAACCAAAAATAAATTGCATTGGCTCTTTTGATTTAAAAAATGATCGCGATGCCTTGCAATATCTGGAAAGAGAAATCAATAATATCATAAATAATAAGGCAAGAGAATTGATAAGAGATTTAGGCTCGCAAAAAAAGCAATTATTTAATATGGATTTTCTTAAAAAGAAAAAGAAAAAAATAGACAGCAAAAAAATCATCAACGAACTTGAAAAATCAACTCGCTCAAGAGTTATTAAAATTTTTGAAGATCTTATGGGTAAAAGACCAGCAACCGAAGTTTATATTCATTTCATCGAATAATTATGAATTATCAATTTTTAGGAAAATTTCCCGAAACACGATTAAGAAGAAACAGACAAAATCAAGAAATAAGAAGCTTAGTTGCGGAAACAAATATCACCGCCAATGATTTCATTCTACCATTATTTGTTTGCGAAGGCACTCAAATAAAAGAAGAAATCAGCACTATTCCCGATGTTTTTCGCTATTCGATTGATAATTTGTTAAAAATTATTGAAGAAGCAAGCAATTTAGGCATAAAGGCAATAATGCTTTTTCCAGTAATTGACAATGCTTTAAAAGATGATAAAGCCACGGAAAGCAATAATCCAAATAATTTAATTTGCAGAACAATTAAGGCAATAAAAAGTCAATTTAAAAATATTTTAATAATTTGCGATGTGGCTCTTGACCCTTATACTACCAGCGGTCACGATGGAATAATTGATGAAAACGGCAATATATTAAATGATGAAACCATTAATTACCTAGAAAAACAAGCTCTAACTTGTGCGAAAGCAGGTTGCGATATGGTTGCCCCATCAGATATGATGGATGGCAGAATTACGGCAATCAGAAAGTTTCTTGATAATAATAATTTTCAAAATATTGGCATTATTGCTTATAGTGCAAAATATGCATCAAATTTTTATGGTCCATTCCGCGATGCAGTTGGTTCAAGCAAAAATCTTAAACAAGGAAATAAAAAAACTTACCAAATGGATTTTCATAATAGTGGCGAAGCATTGAGAGAAATTGCCTTTGATATTGAAGAAGGTGCCGATGCGATCATCATTAAACCAGCACTACCTTATCTTGATATTATTAATAATAGCAAAAATAACTTCCCAGTGCCGATCTTTGCTTATCAAGTTAGCGGAGAATTTGCTATGCTGAAATTTGCAGAAAAACATAATATTCTTAATTTTATTAATAGCTATTATGAAAGCCTAATTGCCATTAAAAGGGCTGGAGCAAATGCAATTATAACTTATGGAGCAATAGAAATATGTCAATTTCTAAAAAATAACCCTAAATAATGAGACCGTCGCAAAATCAACCCAACAGCCTATAAATAAATCTCAAGAAATATTCAAGAATAACTTGTAATTCAACCTAATTTATTTAAAATAATAACCAGTTAAAGCCTTTGTCTATCTGCTTCTAATAAGGTTTTATAAAAAGTTATTGCAACAAATTTAGTCAGGCATAAATGCAAATAGAAATGGTAAATCTTAACAATTTGATAAAGAATAATCATCCTTACCGCATAATATTTTCAATCATTGATTTTTTTGGAGTTGCAAAAA
>JAJTDS010000065.1 GCA_021298605.1 Rickettsiales bacterium | reverse complement strand
CTTGTTGCCGAAGGGGGGGAATTGAATAAGAAGAGCTTACCTTCTTCTTCATCCCGACCCCCTTACGGCTTAATGCCGTTCGGTGAGGGGTTGGAAGTATTTTTAATAAAATTGTGGCTTTGAGTTTGCTGTAAAGATTATTACCCCTCCCCGAAGGCTCCGCCTTCGACCCTCCCCTTTAAATACTCTATGGGGGAGGGTTATGCCAACGAAATTGTTGGAAGGCTTCAGCCTCCAGAAATAGGAAGCTGGGTTCCGACTTTCGTCGGGATGACAGCCACAGGATAACTCGAGATTGCCCTGCTTCACGAAGTTGCAGGAACCACAATTAACAACAAACAAAAATGGCTGAACAAATTAAAGTGATCCCTGATTAATCTTGTAAAGTAAAATAGTTGTTTTAATTTGATGTTTTTAAAATTTATTGTTAATAAACCATTTTTAAATTATGCAAAATCAACAAAATTTTCGTTTAGAATCAGATTCATTCGGTGAAATAAAAGTTCCTGTCGATGCTTATTACGGGGCTCAAACTCAAAGATCGGTGCAAAATTTTCCAATTTGCAATAATAATGCAGGGCATAAAATGCCAAAAGAGGTTATTTATGCAATGTTGCTAATCAAAAAAGCGGCGGCCCTTGCTAATAAAGAGTTGATGGCAATTGACCCAAATTCTGTGGAGTTTAAGAAATTTTCTCCTGAAATTGCTAATCAAATAATTGATGCGGTGGATACAATAATTTCAAGGTTTGATTGGTTTTATGAACATCATTTTCCCTTGGTTGTATGGCAAACTGGCTCTGGCACTCAAACTAATATGAATGTTAATGAGGTTATTGCCTCGGTTGCTAATGAAAAAGTTACTGGTCAAAAAGGCGGTAAAAGCCCAATACACCCAAATGATCACTGTAATTTAGGGCAAAGTTCTAACGACACCTTCCCAACCGCGATGCATATTGCAACAGTTCTTACAACCTATGAAAAATTATTGCCAACCCTAATTCGCTTTGCTAATGAATTAGCTAAAAAAGAAGAGCAATTTAAAAATATTGTTAAAATTGGCAGAACTCACACTCAAGATGCCACCCCCGTTACTCTAGGGCAAGAATTTTCTGCCTATAAAATTCAAATTCAAACCGCTTCGGTTTTTGTTTCGCAGGCAATTTGTTATGTTGTTCACCTTGCTCAAGGTGGCACTGCTGTGGGAACTGGGCTTAATTGCCACCCGCAATTTGCTAATCAATTTGCTAAAAAAATTACTGAAATATCTAAAATTAAAGATCTTCATCATCAATTGCTAGAGCTTGAATTATGCAGAAGCGATGCCAAAGACGGCTGGTGGAAGGTCAGGGAATCAAACCTTGCTATTCTTGGGCTTAATCATGGTGATGCTTTTTATAGTAGTAAAAATAAATTTTTTGCTTTGGCTTGCAATGATGAATTGGTTAATTTTTCTGGTTCTCTCAATGCTTTGGCGGGTTCTTTAATGAAAATTGCTAATGATATTCGCTTTCTAGCCTCTGGGCCTCGTTCTGGGCTTGGCGAAATTAGCCTTCCTGAAAATGAACCGGGTTCTTCAATTATGCCCGGAAAAGTCAACCCTACTCAATGCGAAGCCTTGACAATGCTTGCTTGTCAGGTTATTGGCAATAATGTGGCAATTACTACTGGCGGAATGCAAGGGCATTTTGAGCTTAATGTGTTTCGCCCGATGATAATTAGAAACATCTTGGAATCAATAAACTTGCTATCCGACGGTATTAACAGCTTTATTGATAATTGTTTAGTGGGAATCGTTGCCAATGAAGCAAGAATTAAGCAACTAGTTGAGCAATCTTTAATGTTAGTAACCGCACTCAACCCTTATATTGGTTATGATAATGCAGCAAAAATTGCTAAAAATGCCCACAAAAAAGGTATTACTCTCAAAGAATCTGCCCTTGAACTTGCTCTAGTTTCCGATGCCGATTTCGACAAATGGGTCAAAGCCGAAGAAATGGTTTAGAGAATGAAAGAATCTGATATAAAAATAATTAAAGCAATTATTAAAGCTTCAGTGGAGCAGTTTGCAATAGGCTTTGAGGCTAGACATAAATCCGAAATTAATAATCCAGAAGGTGTTATAAATTCAAAAATTAATAATATATTTATAGCATTATTGGGTGATGATATAAGGTATTACTCAGCCCTAGTTAGATCTCTTGATAGTTCGCTTGGTAATATGCTTGAAAAAATCGCTATTCATATTGCTGAGCAATTTTATCAAGTTGAGAGAAGAGTGGAGGGGTTTATTACAAAATCGCAAATATCTTTTATTGCCAAAATTTTAGAAGAATATAAGACCAGAAAAAAATCTCCAGCAATCAATCATTATAATAGCCATTTATTTAAGCTTGATAACAAGATTAATAAAAGACATGAAAGCGATTACTACATAAAAGATAGGCTAGGTAATCATTATTTAATTGAATTAAAAATAGGGGGAGATCTAGATAATAAGAAAGCAAGAAGTGAGAAAGAGGCTCTATTAGAACAATATTTTATTCTCAAAAATTCTTTAGATGCAAATCAAAATATTAAGATTATATTCGCTACCGCTTATAATAGATTTGGCGAGGATAAAGAGTGGAAGCAGGAAAGGGTAAAGCAATTCTTTGCCAATGAAGAATTACTAATCAGTAAAGATTTTTGGAATTTTATTTGCAATTCTGAAGATGGTTATAATTTAGTAGTAGAGAGCTATAAAGAATACTCGAAGTCGATAGTTCTAGCTCTCAATAGAATAAAAAAACTTTATTTAAAAAAGTAAAATGTCTCAATTGATAAATGGCGATTGCTTCGTCGAACTTAAGAATATTCCCGATAACTCAATTGACTTAATACTTACAGATCCGCCATATAATCTTGGCGAATATTCAACAGGGAATATGAATTTTTCTTGGCGAAAATCAATAAATAATGATATTGCCAACTGGGATAAAGGTTTTGATCCAGAAATGATTAAAGATGACTTTCTAAGAGTAATTAAGCCTACTGCTAATATTTTTGTTTTTTGTAGCTATAATTTGATTGGTAGATGGCATAGTTTATTTGACCCAATATTTGACAGTTTCCAGTTTTTTATCTGGCACAAAACAAATCCGGTGCCAAAGTTTAGAAAAGCTGGTTTTTTAAATTCTTGTGAAGTGATTTTATGTATGTGGAATAAGAATCATATTTGGAATTTTGGTAAACAAAATGAAATGCATAATTTTTTTGAAAGCCCTATTTGTATGGGAGAAGAGAGATTAAAAGATCCAGTTCACCCAACTCAAAAGCCAATAAAATTATTAAAACATTTAATTAAAATTGCAAGCAATGAAGGATCGACAATTCTTGATCCTTTTATGGGTGTTGGATCAACAGGAGTTGCATCTCTTGAAATGGGAAGAGATTTTATTGGTATTGAAATTGATAGTAATTATTTTAATGCAGCATCAAAAAGAATCGAAAATCTTAATATCCAGAAAAACTTTATTTAAAAAATCCTAAAAAGCATTTAATGAGCTACCAAGAGTTTTTTGATTAAAGTTTAAATAATGCATTTTATTTTATTAGTTGCTGGCTCTTAAATCAATTTAAGTACCACAAAAAGTGTTTAGCACTTTTTGGTGTTCTTGTGGTGGTGAGTAGTGTTGGTGGTATTTTTTATTTGCGGTACAAGGGTGTTGGATTGCCTGTAAAAATTCATTAAATTCACTATAATCATTTTTAAAAACTGATTTTTGAATTATGTCGGCGATAATGTGGTTTCTAGGAATTAAAAGAAGAAATGCTTTAAATTAAAGGTTTAGATTAAATATTTTCAACAATTTCTTTTATAACTTCTTCAGGTTTTCTAATTTTATCTTCATCAATAAGTTGATAAACTCTATTTTTTGCTATAAGGATATTATTTCTTTTTAGTTTTGGGTCTCTTCCAATGGTGGCAAGGTTAAAGCTATAAAATTTACCTTGTTTTAAATTAAATTTACCAAATATGCTGTTAAATAAATAAACATCGGTAGTGCATTCAATATAAATCTTCTTCTTTTTGGTGATTAGTTTAAAATTTCCAGTGATATGAAATTTAGAAATCTCCTCTCTTTCTGCTTTTATGCCATTCGCTATTTCAATAAAAATATCTTCATCTAGATTTTTAAATTCTTGGATTTTTAAAACATCTTTTCTAATGCCATTGGCTGAATAAAACAAAGTTAATTTTTTTTCTTCAAATAAATTGGTTTCGTACATATTCATGCCTCTTTCAAAGGGAAAAGAAAAATTTTCTAGATCTTGACTTGTTAAAATAAACTCAATCTTACATTCGGCATTTAAATTAGAAAATTTTTGAAAAATAGTGCTTTTTTCTTTATCTTCAACTTCTTTTAGAAACATACCTGTTAAATCGGTTGTTTTGGGATTATTGTTTAGTGTATCAGATCTTAAAGAAGCATAAATCATATAAATTTGCTTGTGTTTTGCAGATATAAAAACTTGAGGCTCTCTAAGGGTGCTATTTTCTACGATTTCAACTATATCTGGCTCGTCTCTGACTTCGTTATTGCCTTTTATATCAAAATCTAAGATATATTTTTTATTTGAATTAAATTCCGTTAATATTTTTTCAATGCCAATTTCTGTTAATTTGCCAAGTGTAAAGGCATCTAAAACTGCACCTAAGCCTCTTGGTTCTCCAGTGGTTCTGCCTGTTGTATTTTTAATTGGATCTATGTAGTAATTAGTTCCAAATTCAAAAACTCTTTTAAAATCTTCTAAATTCAATTTAAAATACTGCATAAAATTATAAAATTGCTTGTAAGATATTTTTAGCTAATGCCTCTACAACTGGTAAAGATATTGAATTTCCTGCTTGTTTGTATTGATTGCTTCTATTCACAGTTTTTGGGAAAGTAAAATTTGGGGGAAAACCTTGTAATCTAATACATTCCATTGGTACTAATTTTCTTATGCCTTTTTTGTCTTTAATGATTGGTACATTATGACCTCCTGTTCCCATATTTGCAGTAAGTGTTGGACAAACTTCGCTTTTATTTTCTCTAGTATAGACTCTTCGCCATTGATATGCTGTATTTTCTTTAATTATATCATTTTTAATTTTCTCAAAAAGAGGTTTATCGTTGTAATAGTAGTAATTATCAACCTCTGTTTTTTCTAAAATATCGGTTAATTTTTGGGTTAATTTTTGAGGTTTAGGAAATTCAAATTTATCATGCTCGTCTTTATTTTTGAAGCCTACAATATAAAGTCTCTCCCTGTTTTGTGGTAAGTTTGCATATTCCATAGTATTTAAAACTTTTTCCTTTACAAAATAACCTTGCTTCTTAATTAGTTCTTTTATGTATTTATAGGTTTCTCCTTTATCGTGAGAATACAAATTTTTGACATTTTCTAAAAAAATTACCTTTGGTTGTTTTGTTTTTATAATTTCAATAATATTAAAAATTAAATCTCCTCTATCTTTGTCATCAAAGCCTTTGCGATAACCGGCTATACTAAAAGGCTGACAAGGAAACCCGCCACATAAAATATCATGCGCCGGAATATCTTTTGGATCGATTTTGGTGATATCTTTGTTGAATAAATCTTTGTCTTCAAAAAGATTGCTCTCAAATAAATTGGGGCTAATTTTTTGAAAATTATATCTATAAGTTAATCTTGCTTGTTGATCAATTTCACTAGCAAAAACACACTTGGCTCCTTGTTTATGAAAAGCAAAATGAAAGCCACCTATTCCTGCAAACAAATCAATAAATTTTATGTC
>JAJTDS010000029.1 GCA_021298605.1 Rickettsiales bacterium | reverse complement strand
TTTTAAATAAGATAAAATATATTTTTGTAAAAGCAAATATTATTTAATATAACAATATATTGCAACAAATTAATTAAAAATATTATTGATTCTTGTAAATTCTTGCATAGCTTCCGTTCATTTTCATTAATTCTTGATGTGTTCCCGATTCAGCAACTGCACCATTCTCTAAAAAATAAATATTATCAGCATCAATAATTGTTGAAAGTTTATGAGCGATGATTATTGCGGTTTTATCTTGAGCTATTTCTTTTATTAGGCTGGTAATATTTTTTTCATTATCATTGTCAAGAGCAGATGTAGCTTCATCAAACAATAAAATCGGAGAATTTTTTAGAATTGCTCTTGCAATTGCTATTCTTTGCTTTTCACCGCCAGATAATTTAACTCCTTTCTCGCCAACAATACTATCTATGCCTTTTGGTAGCTTCTTAATAAAATCGAAAGCCTGATTTTTTGCAATAATTTGATTTACTTCTTTTTTAGTAATTTTTTCATCAAAATAGGCGATATTTTTAAATATTGTGCCAGAGAAAATAAAATCATCTTGTCCAACATAAGCAAAAATATTTCTCAATTCTTTGAGTGATAATTGAGAAATATCAATATTATTTAACGATACAACCCCATTTGTCGGGCTATAAAAACGAACTAACAATTTTAAAATCGTTGATTTTCCTGAACCGCTTAAACCAACAATTGCAACTTTTTGACCAGATTTTATTGACAAATTAAAATTATTTAAAATTTTATTATTATCCTCATAGCCAAAATCTACATTAGTAAATATAATTTCTGGAGGATTGTTGTTATTAACTTCTAAGGATAAAGAGGTTGATTTTTCTAAAATTGAAGACTCTATTTCTAATAAACTAAATACTCTACCCAAAACCGCCGAGGCAGTCTGTAATTGACCAGAAATTTGACTAAGTGAAGCAAGTGAGGTTGAGGCGATAATCGCATAAAAAATAAAAGAAGATAATTCTCCAGAAGTAAGAGATCCCTTTAAAACACTATTACCGCCAAACCACATCAACAAAGCAACCAAAGAAAATGCATTAAAAATAACTATTGCAATCATTAGGGCTTTTAAGCGATTTTTTTTAATTGAAATCAACAAATTTCTACGAATATAAAAATTAAAACGGCGAAATTCTCTATCTTCGCAAGAATAAGATTGAACAGTTTTAATATTATTAAGGGTTTCTTCAATATGAGAACCAACCTCACCCAAGGAAGATTGAGCAATTAAGGATAGTTTTTTAATTTTTTTTCCTAAAAAAACAATTGGCATAATTGCTATAGGTATAAGAAGCAACATCAATAAACTCAACTTCCAATTAGTTAAAAACAAACAAAAAATACAACCAAGAAACAATATAACATTTCTAAGTAAAAAAGATAAATTACTAGTTGCAATATTATAAATTAAACTTGTATCAGCAATAATTCGCGATGATATATCGCCAATTTTATTATTTTCAAAAAAATCAATTGAGATTCGAATTATATGATGATAAATATTGCAACGAATATCGTTAATAATTTTTTCTGCAACAATATTAATAATGGAAGAACGAAAATATCCGCATATCGCCATCACAAGAACCCCGATAATAAAACATAATAGCGACAAAGCTAGAGAATCTAAGCTCTTCTCAACGAAGCCGAAATCAATTAAATATTTAATAACTCTACCAAAGCTTAAAATCACTAAGGCAGTCACCGTTAAAAACAATAAAGCAATATAAATTGAGTTTTTATGAGGCTTTAAGAATGGCAATAAATGCTTAAAATTACTATATTTTGTCGTTGTAATTTTTAAATGAGGATCCATTTTTGATATTTGATCTTGATTAGTTAAAATTTTTTGCATAAATTTATTGCGAATTATTAAAAATATATTTTAAATTAAATATTTTAAATTAACTTTAAAAAGTTTAAATTTAGCTATCTGCTGATTATTAAAAATTTTATGTTAAATTTCCACTTAATATTTTTTAATCACCTAATTAAAAAATACTCAAGATTGTTTTAACTCAACCAATTTAGTTAAAACAACAATTTATATTTGGAAATGCTATAAATCAACCTGTAAAACAACTAAAAATTTATTAAAATGTCTCTAGGAATTTGGGAATTGATGCTTATTCTTGCAATTGTTTTCGTACTTTTTGGTGCCGGCAAATTACCGCAAGTAATGAATGATCTTGGAAAAGGAATAAAAAATCTTAAAAACGGCTTAAAAAACGAAGAAGTTAAAAACAATCTCAACAAAGAAGAATCTTTCAAAAATCAAGCTCCAGAAAAATCTTCTAGCGAGAATATTGATAAGAATCTGTAAAATAATAATCAGTAATTTTAGCAAATTGTAGTGGATCAAAAAAAATTAATCAAAGCACAGGCTTTAGAAGATGTTATAACCAGCTCTAATGAAGATAGGATAACCGTAAGAGACCTAGTTAACGCCATGGATTCCATAGGTTTTGGATTGGTTATGCTAATATTTTCTTTCGGTATTACAATACCATTACCACCTCCATTTCCTAGCATCATATCTATTCCACTAGTTGTATTTTCAATTCAAATGTTTTTAGGCTATAAATCACCCAAATTACCAAAAAAATTTTCTAACCTTACAGTTAAAAGACAAGTAGCCTCCACCTTGGTACAAAAATCTTTATATTACACCGGAAAAGCAGAAAAAATTCTTAAACCCCGCCTTGAATTTATATTTTGCCCTAATGGAGAGAGAATCATTGGGCTTTTTATTTTGATATTTTCTTCTTTTATTTTACTGCCAATGCCTCTTTCTAATTTTATACCGGGGGTAGGAATATTGGTTATGTCGCTTGGCTTATTAAGCAAAGACGGGCTTGCATTAATTTGCGGTATCATAATTGGATTGATAGGAATCATAATATCAACAAGCTTAACTATTCTTGGCTTTGAATTTATGGCTAAAATTATTGAATATTGCAAAGAATTATTTTTTTTAATTTAAAAAAATACAAATATCAGTTGTTTTTTGCTAAGTTAATTTTATATTTTGCCAAAAATTAAATAATGAATTAAAAAAATAAATTACTAAATAAAAAACTAAAATATGCAAAATTTTGTTAGTCAAAATATTGATAATTCAAATAAATTGGGTTTAAATGAACATTATCCAAATAAAAAAAATGCCGTCCTAATATTCTCAAACAAAGACTATCTTATTGGCTACGGAATTGGAAAAACTGGAATCACAACTGGCGAAATATGTTTTAATACCGCAATAACTGGATATCAAGAAATTCTTACTGACCCTTCATATTCTGGACAAATCATCAATTTTACCTTTCCACACATTGGCAATGTTGGTACCAACAATAATGATATTGAAGGTAATCTTGCTAGAGCTTCAGGCTTAATAATTCGCGAAAACATTACAAACCCTTCTAATTATCGTTCACAAGAGCATTTTAATCAATGGCTTGTTTCGCAAAATCTAATCGGTATTTGCGGGGTTGACACTAGGTTAATTACAAAAATTATTCGTCAAAATGGAGCAAGAACCATTGCGATTATTCATTTTTCGCCTGATGAGGAAATTAACCAAGAATCAATCTCTAAAATTGCTAATCAAATAAATAACCTAACTGATCTTAAAGGAGTTGAGCTTGCTAGTAAGGCTAGCGAAAATAAACATTATAAATGGATCAATCAAGGTAAGTGGAGTCAAGAAAATAATCAATTTCAAGAAAATAAATCATCAATAAAACTTAAAGTCACTGCAATTGATTATGGTGCAAAATTAAACATACTTCGTTGCCTTACTGAATCTGGTTGCGATGTTGAAATACTACCAGCAAACTCTAAAATTGAAGATATATTAAAAACTAATCCCGATGGAGTATTTCTTTCTAACGGTCCAGGCGATCCTTTTGAAACTTCAAAATATACCAGTTCAGCAATTCAAGAAATCATTAAAAGAAAGATTCCTCTTTTTGGAATTTGCTTAGGGCATCAATTATTAGCAATTGCAATTGGTGCAAAAACTATTAAAATGAATCAAGGACATCGCGGAGCGAATCACCCTGTGCAAAATCTTAAAACTAAAAAAGTTGAAATTACCAGCCAAAATCACGGTTTTGCAGTCGAGGCAAGCACTATACCGAGCAATGCAGAAATTACTCATATTTCTTTATTTGATGGCTCAGTTGAAGGTTTAAAACTAAAAGATGCACCCGCTTTTTCAGTTCAATATCATCCAGAAAGCTCACCCGGACCAAGCGATAGCTACTACTTATTTCAAGATTTTATCAATTTAATGAAAGAAAGTAAAAATTTTCTTTAACAATTTTTAATTACAAATTAAATTTATCATCAATGAAGGATTTTTTACTAGAACTTACAACCGAGGAAATTCCTGCATTAGCACAAAAAAATGCCGAACGAGACCTTGCAAATATTGTCGAAGATTGTTTTATTAAAGAAGGCTTAAATCTTAGTAAATCACAAATTAAAACTTTTGCAACAGCTCAAAGAATTAGTTGCTACATAAATAATTTAGAAGAAGTGATTGAGGTTAATATAGCGGGAAAAGTCGGCCCAAAAATTAATGCCCCTGAAATTGCCATTAACGGCTTTCTAAAGGCAAACAATATAGAATCACTAGATCAGTTAACAATCATTGAACATAATCAACAAAAATGTTATTTTATCAGCCAATCACAAAAATTTTTAAGAACCATTGATATAATTGAATCTTCTCTGGCAATTATTTTGCAAAAAATGACAAATAGCTTTGCAAAATCAATGAAGTGGAGCTATAAAACATCAGAAGGTTATGAAAATGCTAAATGGATAAGACCAGTTAGAAATATCTGTATTTTATTTGGTGAAGAAACTTTAAAATTCAGCTATTTTGGGCTTATTGCTAATAATCAAATATTTGCTCTTGATAAAAAAATTCCAATTTCCCTTTCTAATGCCAACCAATATTTATCAACATTAGCATCACATCAAATTATTGCTAATTTTAACGAGAGAAAGGCTTTTATTATTCAAGAAGTGCAAAAAATTAGCTCAAGCCTAAATCTAGAACCAATCGACAATCCAAATTCTTCAAATCTTTATGATGAAGTTGCAGGAATGTGCGAATCACCTAATGGTTTAGTTGCAAAAATCGACGAAAAATTCTCCTATCTTCCAGATGAAGTTTTGATTCTTACCCTAAAACTCAATCAAAGATATTTTTGCTTAAAAAAGAGCGATTCTTCGCTGTCCCAAAACTTTATTTTCTTTAACAATATTGAAGAATCGGTATTCTTAAAAAGAGAAAATCAAGAAAAAATAATCAAAGATCATCAAAAATTAGTAAAAGCTCGATTAAGCGATGCAAGCTTTTTCATTGAGGAAGACCTAAAAAGCTCTTTCATTGAAAGACAAGAATTATTAAAAAATGTAGTTTTTCATCAAAAGGCAGGCTCGATTTACAACAAAACCATCAGAATACATGAAATATCTAAATTTTTATCTCTTTTTGTAAAAGGTTGCGATATTTCTAGTCTTAAGCAAGCTTGCAATTTATGCAAAAATGACCTAACTACTAAATTAGTTGCAGAAATGCCAGAATTACAAGGCAAAATAGGTAGCTTTTATGCAATGAAACAAGGGTTTGATAAAAAAATATCCGCTTCAATATATGAACATTATTTACCAGGTGGAAATAGCGGAATTAATGCCGAAATGCCTCAAACAGCACTTGGAACTGTAATATCAATAGCAGATAAAATTGATTCAATCGTTACATTATTCTTGATTCAAGAAAAACCGACCAGCTCTCGTGACCCTCTTGGAATCAGAAGAATGGCTCTTGCAATTATAAAAATTTGCTTTGATAAAAATATCGATCTACCATTAAAAACACTAATTCAAAAGTCAATAAAAACCAATATTTTATTATTAAAAAATATTAGCAAAAATCAAAAATTAGAATTTGAGACATTAAAAAATCAAACAACCCAAGAAGTGATAAAATTTTTTGGCGATAGAATAAAATTTTATTTAAAAGATCAAATGCAATTTCGCATTGATATAATAAGTTCAGTGATTGATTATTATTTCAATGAAAACTTAAAAATAAAAGACATAAATTTATTGACAATTTTAAAAAAAGTGCAATTTTTACAATCAGCTTTATCAAAAGATTCAAGCGACAATAAAATAGTCAGACTCTATAAAAGAGCAATAAATATTCTTGAAATTGAAGAAGCTAAAGACAAAATTTCATATGAAGGAAAGCCTTCTCGCTTATTAATGAAAGAGTCTGCAGAAAAAAAGCTTTATAAAAGAATCAAAAAACTTAATAAAGAAGTTGCAAAACTTCTTGCTAAACTTGATTTTGCAGGTTCTTTTTTAGAAATTGAAACTCTTAATGATGAGCTTGAAAATTTCTTTACAAAAGTTACGATTAACGATAAAAACAGCGATATCCGCAAAAACAGATTGCTAATAATTGCCAATATTCGTGTTTTATTTAATCAAATTGCAGATTTTTCTAAAATTGAAATATAAAAAGTAAAATAATTAACTTAATCATTTAAACAATGTTACAAAAATTTATTTATTCATTCGGGGGCTTAAAAACAGAAGGTTCAGCGCAAATGAAAAATCTACTTGGTGGAAAAGGAGCTAATTTAGCAGAAATGTGCAATCTTGGGCTTCCTGTCCCACCTGGGTTCACTATAACTACAGAATTATGCGATCAATATTATAAAAATAACAAAAACTTTCCTGAAGACTTAAAAAAAGAGATTCAAGAAGCAATAAAAAAGATAGAAAACATAATTGGAGCAAAATTTGGCGAAGAATCAAATCCTTTATTATTTTCTGTTCGCTCTGGGGCAAGAGCCTCAATGCCCGGAATGATGGACACGGTTCTTAATCTTGGGCTTAATGATAAAACAGTAATTGGCTTAGCTAATAAGAGTAACAATCCTCGCTTTGCTTTTGATTCTTACCGCAGATTTATTCAAATGTATTCAGATGTAGTTTTAAATGTAGATCATCATCACTTTGAAACTATACTCGATGAAAAGAAGCAAGAATTCAATATTTACAACGATGCAGAATTAAATACCGAACAATTAAAAATCATTGTCGACACTTTTAAAGAAAAAGTTTTTAAAGAACTTGGCAAAGAATTTCCTCAATCTGTAGAAGAGCAATTATGGGGAGCGGTAAAAGCTGTTTTTGACTCTTGGATGAATGATAGAGCTATAACTTACCGAAATATCAACAATATTCCAGCAGAATGGGGAACAGCAGTCAATGTTCAGTCTATGGTTTTCGGAAATATGGGAAATGACTCAGCAACAGGAGTTGCCTTTACTCGTAACCCTTCAGACGGAAATAATGAACTTTATGGAGAATATTTAATCAATGCACAGGGAGAAGATGTCGTCGCAGGAATTAGAACCCCTCAATCAATTACAATTAAAGGAAAAGAACAACTTGATTCACAGCTCCCATCTATGGAAGAATCAATGCCAGAAGCCTTTAAAGAGCTAGTAAAAATATATCAAAAATTAGAGCTTCATTATCGAGATATGCAGGATATTGAGTTCACTATTCAAAATAAAAAACTATGGATGTTGCAAACTAGAAATGGAAAAAGAACGGCTCAAGCAGCAGTAAAAATAGCAGTTGATATGGTTGCAGAAAAATTAATCAATAAAGAAGAAGCTCTACTAAGAATTGATCCAACAAGTCTAGACCAATTGCTACACCCTACTCTTGACCCTAAGGCAGTAGTAAAAATTATCTCAAAAGGTCTTCCTGCATCACCAGGTGCAGCATCAGGAATTGTGGTTTTTTCATCACAAGATGCCGAAAAAAGGGCAGAAAATGGTGATAAAGTTATATTAGTTAGAATGGAAACCAGCCCAGAAGATATCAAAGGAATGCATGTATCACAGGGAATACTGACAGCCCGAGGTGGAATGACTTCTCATGCAGCAGTAGTCGCTAGAGGAATGGGAACACCTTGTGTATCAGGGGCTTCCAACCTCCATATTAGTAGCGATCAAAGCTATTTTACCGCGAATGGAATAAAAGTAAAAGAAGGCGATATAATAACAATTAATGGTTCTACTGGAGATGTTATTCTTGGATCCGTCCCAACTCTAAAGCCAATTTTATCAAATGATTTTGCTAAAATTATGCAATGGGCAGATGAAACTAGAACTCTTAAAATAAGAACCAATGCAGAAACTCCTCTTGATTGTCAAACTGCCCGCGATTTTGGAGCAGAAGGAATAGGCTTATGCAGAACAGAGCATATGTTCTTTAATGAAGAAAGAATAATATCAGTTAGAGAAATGATACTCGCCGAAACTATTGAAGGCAGAAAAAAGGCTTTAAATAAATTACTACCTATCCAAAGACAAGATTTTGCTGAAATTTTTAAAATTATGAGTGGCTTGCCAGTAACAATTAGACTACTTGACCCACCTTTACATGAATTCTTGCCTAATAAAGAAAACGAAATTGCCGAAGTTGCAAAGGTCGCAAATGTAGAAATTGATTATGTAAAAAGAAGAATATCTCAATTACACGAACAAAACCCCATGCTTGGACATAGAGGTTGCAGGCTAGGAATTTCTTACCCAGAAATATATGAAATGCAAGCTAGAGCAATTTTTGAAGCCGCCTCACTTGTTCAAAAAAACACCAATCAAACTATACTACTAGAGATAATGATACCACTAGTTGCAACTAGAAAAGAAACTCAAATTCTAAGAGAATTAATAATTAAAACTGAAAAATCTGTTGAAAAAGAATATGGAGTAAAGTTGCAATATATGGTTGGAACAATGATAGAATTGCCTCGTGCGGCACTAATCGCCGATCAAATTGCGATTGAGGCAGAATTCTTCAGCTTTGGTACCAATGATTTAACTCAAACAACCTTTGGCTTATCTAGAGATGATGCAGGAAATTTCTTAGGGCACTACCAAAAAGCCAACATTCTAGAAAAAGATCCATTTGCAGAATTAGACCAAGAAGGAGTTGGTGAATTAATAAGAATTGCTAGCGAAAAAGGCAAAAAAACTAGAGCTGACATAAAATTAGGAATCTGTGGGGAGCATGGCGGAAACCCTGCATCAATAGAATTTTGCCATCGTGTAGGCTTAAATTATGTATCTTGTTCGCCTTATAGAGTGCCAGTAGCTCGATTAGCGGCAGCACAGGCGGTATTAATTAATCGTTAATATTATGAAAAATATCAAAAATTTTATATCGACCTTACTTATCACTAGTTTTTTATCAACATCTTTCTTGATGGCAAATCAAAAAGAACCAGATCTCCTGACTTTTGATAAAACAAAAAATAATGAAGAATCTTTTGAGAGTAGTATGCCTCGCAATTTTCGCGATTTAAATAATCCTGAAGATAAAATAAACATTAATGCAATTGCTAGTGCTCAATTTAACGAAGATGAACTAAAAGCAATCAAAAAAAAATACCCCAATCAAAAAATTTTAATCATTGACCTAAGAAAAGAAAGTCATGCCTTTATTAACGATAAACCAATATCTTGGAGGTCTCAATTTAATCTTGACAATAAAGAAAAGCAATATCAACAAATTTTATCCGAGGAAAAACAAAAGGTTAATGATCTTAAAAAAAAATCACAAATTATTGTCTCTGAAATTATTAAAAAAGATGAAAAAAACGGTTGGTTTAGCGAAATTTCTCCCATTATTGTCAATGTTAACAAGGTTGAAACTGAATCCGAAATAGCAAAAAGAAACGGCTTTGATTATAAAAGAATAGCGATTAGAGATCATTCCTATCCAAATAAAAAACAATTAACTGAAATCGTTTCTTTAATTGAAAAAACCTCGCCAAAAACTAAAATTTATGTCCATTGTGCGGCGGGAAGAGGCAGAACAACAACATTTCTAACTATTTTTGATATTATAAAAAATGGGAAAGACACAACTTTAGAAGAAATATTTAAAAGACAATATAAAATTGGCGGTTCTAGGTTAGACAAGATTGATGAAGATTCAAAATGGAGAGAAGATCTAGCAAAGGAAAGGCTTGAAACAATCAAAAGCTTTTACGAAAAATATACCGAAAAAAGCATTTCTAAAAAGTCAACAAATTCTGTTAAAAACAAAGAATTAGACTCAAAAAATATTCAAAATGAGTCAAAAAAACTAGAAAATACCATCGAAGAAACAACATTAAAAGATGTTTCAAATGATGATTTCTTAGAAAATTCAAGCCCAAATAAAATTAAAAATTAAATTAGATGACAAAAAATTATCAACAACCAGATAAAAATGGTAAATTTGGCGAATTTGGTGGAAGATTTGTTGCAGAAACATTAATGCCGTCGGTTATTGCAATAGAAGAGGCTTATTTAAAAATCAAAAATGATGAAAATTTTCAAAAAGAATTTGACTATTATTTAAAAAATTTTGTTGGCAGACCAAGCCCACTATATCTTGCTAAAAAACTTACTGAAAATTGCAATGGAGCAAAAATATATCTTAAAAGAGATGAATTAAATCATACAGGATCCCACAAAATCAACAATTGCCTAGGACAAATCTTGCTTGCGAAAAGAATGGGTAAAACAAGAATAATTGCAGAAACCGGTGCTGGACAACATGGAGTCGCAACAGCAACTGTTTGTGCATTATTCTCAATTCCCTGCACTATTTATATGGGCTCAAAAGACATAGAAAGACAATCTGCAAATGTTTTTCGTATGAAGTTATTGGGAGCAGAAGTGAGATCAGTTGAGAGTGGCTCTAAGAGTTTAAAAAATGCTATCAACGAAGCAATGAGAGACTGGATAAGTGACCCTGTAAATAGCTACTATCTTCTTGGAACAGTAACCGGACCTCATCCCTACCCAATGATGGTTAGAGACTTTCATTCAATAATTGGCAAAGAAGCAAAATCTCAACATTTTGAACTGGAAGGAAAACTGCCATCCGCATTGATTGCATGTATTGGGGGCGGTTCTAATGCAATTGGTTTATTTTACGATTTTATTGATAATCAAGAAGTTAAAATGTATGGAGTTGAAGCTTCTGGAAAAGGAATAAACAGCGGAGAGCATTCAGCATCAATAACCGCGGGAACAATAGGAGTTCTTCATGGCAACAAAACTTATTTCTTGCAAAATGAAGATGGGCAAATAAATGATGCGCATTCAATATCAGCAGGGCTTGACTATCCTGGAATAGGACCAGAGCATGCTTATTTACACAGCATAAAAAGAGTTTCTTATGTTGGAGCGACCGATAAAGAGGCATTAGAGGCTTTTAAAATGCTATGCCTAACTGAAGGAATAATACCCGCATTAGAATCTTGTCACGGAATTTCATTTGGTATCAAACTTGCATCTGAAATGAAAAAAGAAGAAACAATTATCATAAATCTTTCTGGTAGAGGAGATAAAGACATTAATACCGTTGCCAAAGCATTGAATTTTAGTTTATAAATGAAAATAAAAACAATCGCAACATTATTAATATTTCTTATAACTAACAATAGCTTGTTGGCAAAAAATTCTAACAAATTAGGTAAATCCAAAAAAATATCAACCCCTAAACAAAATACTACAATTTTTGAAGATTACGACCTTAACAAAATCAATCTCAATAGCGATGAAATAGCTAAGGAAATAGAAAAAAGCCTATTATTTGACCAAGATTCATACCAAAGAATGAATTTCTATAAAAAACCAAATTTTCACAAGACTGAATTTGAAATTATTTCTGGAGAAAAGAAAGAGAAATCATTGGAAAATAAAGAGGAAAAATCAAAAAAAGCAGTCGCAGAAGTTATAATTTACGAACCAAAAGCAGATGAGTCTCTCCTTAGAAAGCAAGAAAAATTTGCCTATAATGCTAGTTTAATTGATCAACATGAAGTCGCGATCGAATTATATAAAAAAATATTACAAAAAGAACCAAAAAATAATCAAGTAAAATTTGCACTAGCAGTTGCTTACCAAAATATTAAACAATTTCGTCAAGCAAAAACAATATATTATCAGCTTTTAAAAGAAAATCTTGAAAATAATCAAGAAATTATAGGTAATTTATTATCTATTCTAATTGAAGAAAATCCGCATGATGCCGTATATATTATATCTCGACTTACCGTTCAAAATCCCAAGTCCGCACAAATAATAGCACAAGCTGGAATTGCATTTGAAAAAATGAACGATTATCAAAATTCAATCAATTTTTTAAAAAAGGCAATTGCAATTGATAGTGAAAAAATAGATTATCAATATAATCTAGCAATTATTTATGATAAATATAATGACTTTGAGAATGCAATAAACCTCTATTCTCAAGTTATAAGTAGGTTAAAAAGTAGCAATGACGACAATTTTCCAATTGAACAAATTAAAAAAAGAATTGAATTTTTAAAAGAAAATTATCAAAATAAAAAAGAAAACCTAAATTAATATCATTATTTCAATCTTCATAATTAAAGATTATAATATTCATAAATAAAAATGTTTATAAATCATCAATCATTTCTAATCATCATTTCTTCCCCATCAGGTGCTGGAAAATCAACTCTTTGCCAAATGATAACACAGAATGATCCTTTAATAAAATTATCAATATCAGCAACAACAAGAGCTAAAAGAGAACAAGAAGTCGAAGGCAAGCATTACTTTTTTGTTTCAAAAGAAGAATTTAACAGAATGTCTGAAAATAAAGAATTCCTTGAATCAGCAGAAGTATTTGGAAATCATTATGGAACCCCAATTAAAACGGTGCAAGATCAATTAAACAAAGGTCTTGAAGTTCTGTTTGATATTGATTGGCAAGGAGCGAGGCAAATAAAACAAAAATTTGACAAAGATTCAATAGTATCAATATTTATCCTACCTCCATCAATATCAGAACTAAAAAGAAGATTAACCACAAGAGCTCAAGATAGCGAAGATGATGTAATAAAAAGAATGAAAAAATCTTATAGCGAAATTAGTCATTTTAATGAATATGATTTAGTCATAATTAATGATGACCTAAATAATACATATCAAAAGATTTGTTCAGTTATTGAAGCAAAAAGACTTCAAAGATACAATAAAAAAGATTTACAAAACTTTGTTAATAACTTTCTTGATAAAAATGCATAATTTTATTGATTCAATAATTACAATTTTAATAAAGTTTATTGATAAAATTGGCTATTTAGGAATATTTTTGGGAATGTTTCTTGAAAGCACCATAGTACCAATTCCAAGCGAAATAATAATGATACCAGCTGGAATTGCAGCTTCGAATGGTAAGGTAAATTTTTGGTTAGTAAATCTATTTGGAATTTCAGGTAATATAGCTGGAGCGATTTTTAGCTATTACATAGCAAAATCAATTGGCAGAACAATAATCTTCAGATTTGGAAGGTATTTTTTCGTTAATCCAATTACAATCATTAAAATGGAAAATTTTTTTAATAAATATGGCTCAATATCGGTTTTAATTGGTCGTTTATTACCGGGATTTCGCCACTTTATTTCCATTCCCGCTGGTATTTCAAAAATGGATTTTAAAAAGTTTTTAATTTATACAACAATCGGATCCTCCATTTGGACAATAATATTAACTGTATTTGGATTCTTTATTGGTGATAATCAAAATTTATTAAAAGAACACTCTAATGCAATATTAATGACAACATTATTGATATCGCTCTTTATGGTCATTTTATTCTGGATAAATAAAAAAATAAAAAATTCATTTAAAAAAATAAAAATATAATTTTGTTGATTTTGAAGTTTAACAAAATATCAACCACAATCAATTAGTCCAGAATTTTGCAAGATCAATTAGATGATTAACATCATCGCCCTTAATAAAAAAATCACTTACACCGCATTTTAAAAATTTATGTATATTTTCCCTTCCTCCGTCTCCACTATATACTATAACTGGAATTTGATGATTATTGTGCCTAAAGTTTCTAATATT
>JAJTDS010000028.1 GCA_021298605.1 Rickettsiales bacterium | reverse complement strand
ATCAGTAAAAAAATATAATTTATATTGCATATCACTACCTAAAGTTAATGTATTTAGGTCAATATTATTTTTATTAAATGATTTTTCAAAATTCTCTCGCATTTTCCTAGCATCGTCACTTTCTTGACCAAGATGCGGATTGAAAATTACATTACCGTCTGCATCTTCGCCATATTCACTTTCGCAATATAATTCTATTATTTTTTGAACTTCTTCAGAAATTAACCATTTTCTATTCTCATCATTCATTAGTTGATTTTTCATTGTTATTTTCTAGTTATTAATATAATTTTTTAATTAAAAAAAAGTTAGAAATAGTATATTTTAGTAAAAATGATAAGCAAATATTTGTTTTGATAAGTTGTTTTAACAAGGCTTTTTACTTGATAATAAATATTTTTAAATTTTAACCAAATAAAAAGTGTTTATTCTAAAAATGAAAACACCAACCCATTAAAAGTAGAATTTTACAATCATGCAACGGTTGTCGCAATTTTTTGCACTTGTTGGCACAATTTTTTACCGACTCCATACTTAATTGCAAAAATGGTTTTTAGTGATGTCTTTAATGCTAAAAGCTCATTGACATTAGATTTGATTGTTTTACAAAATAAGATTTATTTTATTAACTTAAACTTAAAAAAATTTTTATAAAACTTATTTCTAAATACTAAAATTGAATATAAAGCTAACTTATGAGACAAGACAACAACCAGAAAAACAACAAAGACACGATAAATGACTCAATAAATAAAAAAGTAAAACTTAATCCTAATAATTCTGAATCTTCTAAGTCCGATAATAGTTCTGAAGGGTTTTGTGAATTAATTGACCGTCTAATCGAAGGCTTATCGAATGGTACGAGATTTGCAATTACTAATTTTATTATTGGATTGGGATTGCCGAAAGATATTGATCTCAATATAATTGTTACAAGTGATTTTGTCACTGCACACCCCCTCTGTCGCTATCTCCTCACGGCTAACGATGGCATAACTAGATCGATCGCTGAATCAATCGCAGTAATAACTCAAGGTAATAATCATATTCATATTAACGATAATTTAACCGCGACGAATTTAATCCTTGTGTTGCAAAAAATTAGTGAACATAGATATATGGAGGGGGTTTCATTACCTCAATTTACATTACCAGAGGATGAGATTTTGCCGAAAGAAATAGCATTATTTTTACATGCCATAAATTCTAACAATAAAGATCCTAATATTTATATTAATCAAAATTATATGAATAATTTTATAAATAAAAATTTTGATAGTTATAAACGGTATATTGATAATTGTTCTAACCAACAAATACCAAATTTACAAAAAAAAATCATAGAAGCTGTTCTACATAATGACTTAAGCAATGGTAGTAACGAGTGTACAATTTATTATTATATTGAACAACTCCACAATATCTCAGCAGTACCATTAGTTATTTATCCAACACCAATCGATTTGAATAATTATCCTAATTTATCGACAATTATATTGGATTCTGTAAGAAATGGAGGTGAAAATTTAATTATTGACGAAAATAATTTAACCGCAAATAGCACAAACCTTATTTTGCAAGGAATTTTGAATGGTCTGAATGCTGAGAATCCTCAATTTCAAGGGTTGCAATCCTTACAAATTTCAAGCAATGTTTCCGATGGAGATAATGTGGCAATGAATGAAGAGTCAATGAATTTATTATCAACTATTCTGTTGCATCAAAATAATAAGATAACACATTTTGATATTAGATGTAATAATATAGAACCTTGTAATTTAAATATTTTATTAAGGAGCATTGCCGAAAACCCAGATTTGACAGCAAATTTGCAAGAGCTTGATTTTTCACTTAATAAAATTGATCAAAATTCGGTATCATTTTTGGAGGCAATCTTAAGAAATAACTCGCATATTAAAATTAAAGCAGAAGGTAGCATTCCAGAAGGTGTAAACTTGCAAAGCTTAGAAGGTTATCCAGGCTTTGAAGGAACGCAAACTAGCAGTCGTCCTTCTTCTACTGTCAGTCCTACTTCTAGCATAATAACAAACACTATTTTTACCGGAACTACGAATTCCAATACTCCTTAAAACTATATAAATTCTTCTCAAGTAGGTCAATACAATTTATCATTATATCCATAAAAAACTCAGTAATTAATTATAATTTCATTGTTTTTTACAGTCCATTATAACCAAAATTCATCTTTAAATAGGGTGCAGAATTTTCAAATTTTAACTCTATTTTTTGTTGCAAATTAAAAAAAATTTGAGATTGTAAAAAATTCTAACTCTTTAAAGATGAATTTTGGCAATATTTTTAAATTTTCAAAATATGTCACTTTAATTGCTATAAAAATATGGCGACCTTTATTTGGTTACCATATTTGAGCAACATCAACTACCAATCCTGATTTTATCCATAAATTGCTATCTTGACGGCAATTTGCCAATAATTAAAAGAGGCGAAAAAGTTAAGTCGATTATTCAAAGAGATTGAAATTTATTGACTTGAGAAGAATTACAAAGAATAATGTTGATGTTTTAAATCGGGTTTTGATGGCTGATGATTTTAGGGTTATAAGCTAATTAAAGGTTTTATCTCTAATCGCAGTTAATCATAGCAATAACAAAGCTTCAATCAACCTTAAAATGTATAAATCCGAAATATTATAATCACAACTAAACAAAATGGGAAATTCTAAAAATAATCAATTGAATAAAAAATTGATGCCAATTGGTTTTTATGATTTAATTTTTGCAGAGGCAGAAAATAATCATCGACAGGTTAATAATATTCTTGAATATTTTATGGGGCAAGGATATCGCTTGATTAAGCCTAGTCTGGTTGAATTTGCTGATCAGTATTTGCAAGATAATAAAAATTCTAAGAGCGAAAATTTATTATATTTTACCGATTTATTTTCTGGTGAAAATATGGTTTTTAGAAATGATATAACTTCGCAAATAGCCAGAATCCTTAATAGCTCGCTTGCTAATTATAATTTGCCCCTTAAATTATGTTATAGCGGAGATGTTATAGCTAGTAAAAGTGATGAGCTTTATGCTCACCGTCAACAAACTCAATTAGGGCTTGAAATTATTCACTACACACAAAATTATTCGGAAATTGAAGTTATTGAAAAAACCTTATTTGCTGTTAATGATATTTTGCTACCGCCATTAAGTAATGAAAATGTTATTCCTAAAATTTTAATTGAATTTTCTTTGCCTAAATTTTTAGAAAAATTGCTGAATGAATTTAATGTAGAATTATTGCCATCATTGATTCAAGCAATATTTGATAAAAATATCTCAAATACAAAAAATCTACTTTCCCAAATTGAAAATTTAGATATTTCAAAGCAAGAATTATTGATAGAAATTATGTTAAATAATCATAATTTAGGAAATATTATTGGCAAAATTATGGCCTGTAATGTTAGTGATGCAATAATATCAATGATTGATAAGATTAATAAAATATATCAATTCATTAATCATCAATTTCCAAAAATTGAGGTTTGCTTTGATTTATTTGGTAATAAAAAATCTAACGATTATCAGGGTTTATTTTTTGAAGTTTTTGTTGGTAATTTTTCATATCCAATTGCTAGAGGGGGAAGTTATAAAATTATTGCTGATAATAATGGCAAAGAATCTTTGATTGATGGGGTTGGGGCAACGATTTATATTAATCATCTTCGTCCGCAAATTATAAAAACATAAAGCCTAAATAATGAATTTTAAAGATCGCGGGATAATTATTAACCATCGTAATTTTGGCGAAGATTCATTGATAATAAAAATATTTTCTTCCCAAAATGGTGTATATAATGGGTTTATCAAGAAAGCAAAGTCAAGCAAAAAGAAGTATGATATTCAAATTGGTAATTTAGTAGAATTTGAGTTTCGTAAAAATGGTATTGATAATCTTGGTAAGTTTATAGATATTGACAATATAAAATCATTTGCTTCGCTACTACTATTTGAGAAATTTCGTCTTTCTTATGTATCTTCACTATTTTCAATAATTAATCGCAGTTTTTTAGAGAATCAAAATCATCAAAATCTTTTTGCGGAGCTTTTAAGCTTTTTAGAATTGGCAATTAACTTTAATGTTAGTGATAAAATTTTATTAACTCATTACATTAAAGCGGAGCTTCAGATATTGAAAGAGCTTGGTTACGGGCTTGATTTTTCTAAATGTGCGGTTAGTAATAGAACTGATGATTTAGCATTTGTATCGCCAAAAACCGGTAGAGCGGTTTGTTTTGAAGTTGGTGTCAAATATGGTAATAAATTATTCAAATTGCCGCAATTTTTATTGCAATATCATGATATTAAAGGTAATGATAATGTTGTTTTTTCTAATCAAGATTTAATAGCGGGGCTTGAGCTTAGTGAATATTTTTTTAATAAATTTGTGTTCCAAAATGAAGCAGACAAAAAAGAATTAAGAAATTTTTCTAAAAATAATTTACTTGCAAACTCTGATTAATTAGCATTTTAGCCCATCATTTTAATTAACTAAAATAATTAATTCCCTATTCTA
This sequence comes from Rickettsiales bacterium, assembly GCA_021298605.1. Taxonomy (GTDB): domain Bacteria; phylum Pseudomonadota; class Alphaproteobacteria; order Rickettsiales; family UBA1997; genus JAJTDS01. The sequence goes on along the minus strand of JAJTDS010000028.1, from coordinate 14,541 downwards.
ATATTAGAATAATATCTCTCTCATTAACCACAATATAATTGACAATGAAAAACATTCAAATTAATGGATTTAATAATAGATTTAATAATATTGTATTTGATAAATATGGAATTGAATATTTAAAAGATTTTCAAGTAATAGCTGAGAATGCTTATTTAAGACAAAAATTCTTATCAAAAAATGATGCTCAGAAAAACAAAGAAATAGCTCAAAGCTATTATTTCATTAGCACTCCGCACCCAATAGGTAATATTTCCGCCCCAAGTTTGCTTTTATTTGATTTGTCAAGACAAATTAATAATTTAAAAATCCGCATTCTTGCCAATGAAGAAAATAACATTGCGAATAATTTGAGCAAGATTCAGCAATATCTAATTACAGCAAAAGAAATATTACAAAATTCGCTTGCTAATTTTAATGATAATAGCGATCAAGAATATTCTTCAATTGTTGATTTTGCAACTTCGATAATTAATAAGTCTATTTCTATAATTGAAAATAAAGACTCAAAAATTAAATCTTTGGAAGATTTTAACATAATTACTAAAAATATTTGTCAAGATTTGTTTAGTGGAGTGATAGAAATTGGGATTAGTAATAAGGTTATTAAATCAAATGTTCAAGATGCTCAAGGGGTTATAAAAAATTCAATTCTAAGTAATGTTTTATCGAAAAATGATGGCAAATATCTAAAAAGTTGGTATGGAGTTGATGCCGATGGTGATCCGGATAATGTGGTTAGTGGCATTATTCCGCAACAATGCAATAATAAGAATATCGTTGAAATATTTTCTATTTGCAAAAAAGAAAATCTTTCTAAAAAGCTTTATTATAATTTTTATTATGAACCAAGAATATCATGCAAAGCAGGAAAGAAGGGAGTTAGTGGTTTAGTTGAGCAGTTAGAAAAAATTTCTGGAATAAATCAAATCAATTGTTTTAAAGATATTAATAATAATGAATTAAAAGAATTATTTTGTCAATTTTTAGAAAATACAAAATTTGAATCCAATAATATCAACCATCCATTAGACACAATATTAAGAACCTGTCTACCAGCATTTGTTAATGCATCGGGAATAGTTTTATCAGACTTTCCTGCCAATAATAACAAGATTATATGGCAATTAGTGGCAATAATCAAAAATAGCGAAGAATTTTTATCAAAAAAATTAAAGCAAAATATTGTAATTAATCAAACTATATTGCCTTTGTGCGAAACTGAGATTGCGGTAAAAGGGGCGGAAAAGAATTTTGCTAATTTTTTAAAAGAAATTGACAATGAGTATAATTTGATATCATCAGCCAAAATAGAATTAGAAGAGCAAAATAAATTATTTAATCAGCTTAGAAAATTTGTAGTTAATGAAGATAATCAATTTATTCTTGGTAATTTCTCCGGACCAAGTGATTTAACTAAAGATGTTGGCTCAATGTCAATTGCAATGATAAATAATTTGTCTTTTAATATTACAAAATTATTCAGAGATTTTGTTGCTTCTCATCCTTTATTAAAGCTAGATAATGTTGATTTAGTACAAGAATATGGTCAGGGAACCTCACCTAAAAGAGATAATAATTCAGTATTTGCAAATTTTAATGGCTCAACAATTCAGGGCTCTAACTTAATTTCTCTTAATTATCAATCCGCCAAATCAATTATTGCTAATAATAAGAAGCTTAGAAAAAATTATAAAGAAGATGATTTTGTGGCAATTGATGAAAATTTTCAGAATCTTGCTATTAAGGCCCATCGCTATTTTCTTGGCGATGACGATGGCTTGATAACCCAGCAATTTAATGACAAAATAACAGATAAAGCGATGCAAGTGATTAATCGTTGTTATAGCAATAATCAAGGCACAAGAGGAAGTGACGGAGTAGTAAAATACAGCGATCAAAGAGCAATTAATGCTTCTTTTACAACTGCTTATTTAGGATTGCTTCAACATTGCGGTTTCCCATTGCCAGAAGATCTTGAATTGATTAATAATCAAAATATCGATTTATTTAATTCAAAATTATTTTTTAACATAATGGTTAAAGAGTTGTATCAAATTGCCAATTTTAATCCGGAAAGAGCTAAAAGACTCAATTTCAACGATGATTTAATTAAAGAAAGCAATAATTATTGCAATGGAGTATTAAAATTTCTAATTGGTAAGGTGCTTAATAAAGAAATTGCGGACTCTAAGAATTTTAGTGATTTCTTTAAAAGCCAATCTATTAATCAAAAATTAGATTTTTTAGTTAATAATTTGATTGCTGGCACTGATAATCATAAAAACTTACAACAACATAATTTAATTTTGAGAGAATTTAAAGATCAAATTCCTTTAATTCGCAAGAATCAAGAGAATCTTAACTCTATATTGCTTGAATCACTCCTAAAGCAAGATGCAATCGATTATAATCAAGATTATTTTTTTGCTAATATCGCTCTTTTAGTTAATGGAATTACAAATTTTCCATTGCCTCAAATTGCGATTACTAATAATAATTCTCTACAACAATACAAAGTTATTAAGCCTAAAAATAAAATTGAAGATTTTTATTTTACTAAATTTCACAACGAAAAAAAAGAGCTTATAAAATAATTGCTAAAAATCATTTTTAAATTCGAGCAATGTTATTTTATCGTAATTGTTAATTTTGATTTAATAATATTGGCTCGGTAACTCCTAAAATATGGCATATTGCGGTTGTCATTTCGGAGCGGTTAAGAGTATAGAAGTGAAAATCATCAACTCCGCCATTATGTAATATTCGGCACATTTCAACCGCTACTACTCCGGCAATAATTTGTCTAGTTTCTTGCCTATCATCAAGGCCGTTGAATAAATCTTCCATCCATTGAGGAATTTTTGTTCCGCACATTTTTGCAAAATGTTTAACTTGTTTAAAGTTTGAAACGGGAAGAATTCCTGGCACTATCTTTGCTTTGATGCCTTTTTTTAAACATTTATCAACAAAATTAAAATAGCTGTCAGTATTGAAAAAAAACTGGGTGATAATTCTCGTAGCTCCTGCATCGATTTTTCTTTTTAAATTATCAATATCAAGGTCAAGATTTGGTGATTCTGGGTGTTTATCTGGGTATCCAGCTACTGAAATCTCAAAATCGGCAATTTTTTTTAAGGCAGTAACTAGTTGATTTGCATATTGATAGCCTTCTGGATGTAATTGATAATTTGGGCTATTGGCAGGCATATCTCCTCTTAATGCAACTATATGTCTTACCCCTATTTTCCAGTAAGTTTTGGCAATTTCTTCAATTTCTGATTTTGGCGAAGCGATGCAAGTTAGATGTGGAGCGGGCTTTAAATCGGTTTCTGATAATATTCTTGCAATCGTATTGTGAGTTCTTTCTCTGGTTGAGCCTCCTGCACCATAAGTTACAGAAACAAAAGCAGGGTTTAGGTTTTTTAATTTATTGATTGCCAGCCAAAGATTTTGCTCCATTTCAGCATTTTTAGGAGGAAAAAACTCAAAAGAAATATTGATATTTCTTTTATTTTTTACAATTTCTTCTAGTTTATTTTTATATTCCATATTGAAAAATAATAAAATATTAGTGATTATTGGTTTAATTTTTTAGATAAAATATTGCAATTATTGATTGATGTGCTATTATTTGCAATCTTCTTTCCAAGAATTAAAGTTTTAATAAAACATAATGATAAACAACTAAACTACTAATTACAATGATTAAAAGAAATAAAATTGCCTTAATTGGCGCGGGAAATATAGGTGGAACCTTGGCTCATCTAATTGGGCTAAAAAATTTAGGAGACATTACTTTGCTTGATGTTGCTGATGGTGTTGCCAGAGGCAAATCTCTTGATATTGAACAATCTTCGATAGTTGAATCTTTTGATGTTAAAATTACTGGAACCAATAATTATCAAGATATAAGCGATTCCGATGTAATTATAGTTACTGCCGGTATTGCCAGAAAACCTGGAATGAGTAGAGATGATCTGCTGTCAACAAATGTTAATATAATTAAATCTGTTGCTGAAGCTATTAAAAAATATTCTCCACAAGCTTTTGTTATTGTTATTACCAATCCGCTCGATGCAATGGTTTATGTGATGCAAAAAGTTAGTGAATTGCCTGCCAATAAAGTTGTTGGTATGGCTGGGGTGCTAGATTCTTCAAGAATGTCTCTATTTTTAGCAAGAGAATTTAATGTTTCAGTTGAAGATGTTCAATGTTGTGTTTTGGGCGGTCATGGTGATAGTATGGTGCCTTTAATTCGCTATTCTTCAGTTGCTGGAATTCCGTTGCCAGATCTAATTTCAATGGGTTGGACCACCAAAGAAAAAATTGAAGAAATAGTACAAAGAACTCGCGATGGTGGTGCTGAAATTGTTAAATTATTAGGTAATGGCTCTGCTTTTTATGCTCCTGCTTCTTCTGCGGTTGCAATGGCGGAAAGCTATTTACTTGATAAAAAAAGAATCTTGCCAGTTGCTACAAAACTTAATGGTGAATTTGGAGTTAATGGCTTATTTATTGGAGTGCCTGCAATTATTGGCTCTAACGGAGTTGAAAAAATTGTTGAAATAAAATTAAATCAAGAAGAGCAGATAATGTTTGAAAAATCGGTTGATGCAGTAAAAAAACTTATAGATGAAATAAAATTATCTTAATTCGATTCATAAATTAAAGGTGATTTTAGTTTTAAAATCACCTTTAAAGTTCTCTGCTTAAAGCTTGACTATATTGAATATAATTTAAATTTTTATTATGTGGCTGAATCTGAAATAAAAAAATCAAGGCTCAACTTTGTTTATATTTGCATATTGCTATTTTTTTCAATAGTAATATTTAGACTATTCTATATTGTTATTACTAATGATAAAAATAAACTAAAAAAGGAATATGATCCCAGATATTTTGGTAAAAGAGGTAAGATATTTGATCGCAATAAAATATTGGTTGCAACTGACCTTAAAACAAAATCATTATATGCAAGTAGCATCTTAATCAAAGATTCTCAACTATTAGTTTCAAGGCTTGGCGAATTATTTCCTGAAATTGATTGTAAAGAATTATTAAAAAAAATTAATGAAGGGAAAAAAAGTAAAAAATGGATATTAATTAGGAGAAATCTTACTCCATACGAGGTTAACAAGATCAATGATCTAAAAATTGCGGGGCTAATTTTTGAAGATGATTTAATAAGAGTTTATCCGCAAAGAGAAATAGCTAGCCACCTTATTGGCTATGTTGATTCCGACCGCAAAGGACTATCTGCTATTGAGATGCAATATGATGAAAAATTAATTGAAGCTAATAGCGAATTGGAGCTGGCAATGGATATTAGAATTCAGGATATATTGCATAATGAATTGAGTAAGGGTTTAATTCAATATAAAGCCAAAGGTGCCTCTGGCATTGTTTTTGATGTTAATAATGGCGAAATTCTTGCTATTTCTTCTCTTCCAACTTTTGACCCTAATCTACAAAAAGAAGCCAATGAAGATGAAAGATTTAACCGTGCTACTAATGGGGTTTATGAACTTGGTTCAATTTTTAAAATTTTTACTATTGCCAATGCTTTTGAGAAGAACTTGATTAAAATTTCTGATATTTATGATGTTAGTGAGCCAATAAAATATGGTAGATTTACTATCAATGATGATCACAGATATCAAGATAAAATGACGGTAGGTGAGATATTTGCCTATTCTTCTAATATTGGTACCATACAAATTGCTAAAAAAATAGGAATTGAAAATCAAAAAGAATTTTTGCATAAACTTAATTTATTATCAAAGCTTGAAGCAAATTTTCCGGGTCTTAGAACCCCAATCTTTCCTAAAAATAAAGAGTGGCGAGAGATTAATCTTTTTACTATTGCTTATGGTCACGGCATTGCCACAACTCCATTGCATATTGCAACAGCGGTATCTGCAATTGTTAATGGCGGAACATTGCATCAACCTTCATTCTTAAAATTAAAAGAAAAACCAAAGGGTAAAAAGGTTTTTGACGAGAAGGCTTCGGCAAAAATGCGAGAAATGATAAGGATGGTTGTAACCAAAGGGACGGGAAGAAACTCAAATATTGATGGTTATGAAGTTGGTGGAAAAACTGGTACTGCAAACAAAGCAGAATCAGGTGGTTATAATGAAAAATCAACTATGGCTTCTTTTGTCGCTGTTTTTCCTTCTTCTAAGCCACAATATTTGGTTTTAGTAGTTTTTGATAGAAGTAACTACATATTTAATACGGGGGGAATGGTTTCTGCCCCTGTTGCTGGCAATATAATTAAAAATATTGCTCCAATTTTAGGGGTGAAGCCAATTTTAGAAGATTAATTAAAGTAAATTTAAATTAACAACATATTAATAAAAAAATTATATTGATTTTTGTTTAACAATTAATATAATTTACTATGCTTTTTTTGCAGTAAAAATGGCGATTAGCAAATAAAATATTTTACCTATATTGAATTGATGATAAAAATTTTCACAACAAAACCAGCTAAAGAAAAAATCATTAAAAATGAGGCTTCTGCTAGTCATTTTATTCCTTATAAATGCCATTGGAACTCTAACACCATCATTACTCACAAGGAAGAATTGCTAAGAGTAATAAAGATAAAAGGTTTTGCCTTTGAAACTGCAGATGATATTGATATTGATCTTAAAAAAAATGCTCGCAACAACTTGTTAAAAGGAATGGCATCGGGCAATTTCTCCCTTTATTTTCACACCTTTAGAAGAAAAGAAAAAGGTTTTCCCGATGGAACAATGCCAGATGCATTCTCTGAAAGAGTTAATAAAGAGTGGGCAAATAAACATTCTGATTCCAGAAGTTTTATCAATGAGCATTATATAACAATAATACGAGGACAGAATAATTCTGGGGTTGCTGGAATTGCAAATCTTGCTAAAAAATTTCAACATAAAGCAGATAAATCCTCTTGGGAGAATCATATGAAAGAATCGTTTGATGAGTTAGAGGAGATGACAGAAAGGGTTTTAAATGGCTTTAGTAATTACGGTGCTGAATTGCTTGATATTGAAGAAAATAATGGAATTTTAACCTCTAATTTACTTGGCTTTCTTTCTAAGATAATTAATTGTGGATATTCTGGTCAGGTTACCGTTCCAATGGCCAATATTGGTAATCATCTACCAATTAGCAGGCTTTACTTTGGCAATAAATCTATAGAAGTTCACCATCCAAACTCAATCAAATATGCAGGAATGGTTGCAATTAAAGAATATAGGCCCTCTACTCATGCAGGAGTTTTTGATGGATTTATGCAAATGCCTTTTGAGTTAATTATTAGTCAATCATTTTCTTTTATTGATAGAATGATAGCAATTAGCTCAATGCAACTACAACAAAGAAGATTAGTTCAATCCGAAGATGTTGCAATTTCGCAAATACAAGAAATTGACTCCGCTCTTGATTCTGCAATGAGCGGAGAATTTGCCTTTGGCAATCATCATGCCTCGGTAATGTGTATTGAAGATAGTGTTAAATCTTTAGAAAGTGCTTTGTCGATGATAGTTGTTGAATTTTCAAATTGTGGTATTACTGCAGTTAGAGAAAGGCTTAATATGGAGCCTGCTTTTTGGGCTCAATTGCCTTGTAATGCTGAATTTATGGCTCGTCGCTCAACGGTTAATACTCTTAACATTGCTGGCTTTGCCTCTTTTCATAATTATCCTTCTGGAAAAAGAAAAAAGAATCATTGGGGTGATGCAGTTACAGTTCTTAAAACCGTTTCAGGAACTCCGTTCTTTTTTAGTTTTCATGTTAGAGATGTAGGTCATACCATGATTATTGGTCCTACTGGTGCAGGTAAAACGGTTTTGCTAAATTTTTTATGTGCTCAATCGCAAAAATTTAGATGCCGTTTATTCTTTTTTGATAAAGATAGAGGTGCAGAAATATTTATTAGAGCTATTAGGGGAAGATACATGGTTCCGGATATTGCTAAGGCTTCAGGTTTTAATCCTTTCCAGTTAGCTGACAATAACGAGAATCGCTCATTCTTAATTGAATTTCTTAAGGTTTTAGTGGCGCTTGGCGATCAACCATTGCCAGCTCATGAAGTAGAGCGAATTAACGAGGCAGTTAATGGTAATTATAAACTTCCTTTTGAAAAAAGAAGGTTAAGAAATATTGCTCCTTTTATGGGTATAGCAGGCCCCGGAACATTAGCTGGAAGGCTGTCAATGTGGCATTCTGACGGTTCTCATGCAAAATTATTCGATAATGCAGAAGACAGAATTGATTTTACTTCCGCAAGAAGTTTTGGTATTGAAATGGCAAATATCCTTAATGATAAAGTTAGTTTAAGTCCTGTTTTATTATATCTATTTCATCGCATTCAAAGTTCATTAGATGGCTCTCCAACTATGATAGTGCTTGACGAGGCTTGGGCATTGATTGGTAATCAAGTTTTTGCTCCTAAAATTAAAGATTGGTTAAAAGTATTAAGAAAATTAAATACTTTTGTAGTATTTGCAACTCAATCAGTTGAAGATGCTGCAAAGAGTAGCATATCTGATACCTTAGTACAACAAACTGCAACTCAAATATTTCTTCCTAATCTTAAGGCGACTCCAATATATCGTGAAGTATTTATGCTTTCGGAGCGAGAATTTACTTTGGTTAAAACTACAGATCCTTCAACTCGTTATTTTTTAGTTAAGCAAGATAATGATGGAGTTATATCAAGAATAGATCTAAGCGGAATGGATGATGTAGTTAGAGTTTTATCTGCAAGAGCAGAAACTGTTATTTTGCTTGATGAAATTATTAATCAAGTGGGCGATGATCCAAATGATTGGTTGCCAATATTTTATGACAGAAGTCGCCCAACAAAACATTAAATATTAATTTGTGACTATAAAAATATTAAATAAAAACAATAATAAAAAACTATTAGTATTATTTTTCGCTATAATAGCTATTTTAAATTTCTTTACTTCTTCATTAATTGCAGGAAATTCTTCCGATGAAAATGAGTATGGTGTAAATAGAATAAGGAGCTGTGCTAATGGAGAAATAGGCAATGAGTTTAGTAAGTCTCTTTTTAATAAAGAATTTTTTATTGATCTAAGCAATGCCTCTTGTGCAGTAAAGGCAGCTGTTGGATATACAGCTGTTAAGGCTTCAATATATAATGCAGCTAAACAATGTGGAGTTGAATATAATTTTAGTATAACTCCTCAACCTTGGAGTGATGTTAGAGCAATGATTTTTTGTAATGCAAAATTATTGTCTGGAAACGGTTACTGTAAGGCATCTATTGGCACAATGGATTTTATTATAACATCATTCTTTACTGAAATGCTAATAACAAAAAAAATTGCTCAGGAAAATTATTGGTGTAGAAGTTGAAGATAATCCTGTTGAATATGATAGTTATTGTAAAGATCCTACAATTGAATCTAAGCCTGCTCAAAAATATTATATGAGAGGTTTAATGAGTGGCAACTTTAATTGTGACAAATATAATTATAAAAAATATAAAAGAGATCCAATTTATTTGGGTAGTTTTTCTAATCAAAGAATATCGGAATTTAAATCAGCTTATGATTGTTGTGTTAATAGATCTAAGAATTATATTTGCATTAATTCTTTTGACAAAAACTATTTCTGTAAAGCAGGGGGAAGATGTAAAATTGATCACAAAAATCCAAGTGCTGGTTTGGTGATATATTATGATATTATTAGTAAATTAAATGGCCGACTTATTTGTGCCAAAAGCTATTCATTATGTCCTTATAATTTTTCAGTTGGTGGCGGAACTGATATTTGCGATCAAGTAAAAGATGGCATTAGTAAAGATGGAGTTTGGAAAAGTTTTTATTCTTTCTCCGACATAGATAGAAAAAAATATAAAGATCTAAATAAATGCAATGAAATAAGCGAAGCAAGAAACTCAGATTGTAGCTTTAAAAATAGTTTTAATAAATGTAAAAATTACTGTCAATATTTAAGAAATTGCACTGTTCCTCCTAAAGTTAATAATTCTCCTTATAATAGCTCACTATCTTCCCCTTATTTTCCGCAGGCTTGTTATGACTTTGTTGGAGATTCTCAAAATGGAATTAATGCAAATTTATATTTAAAGTCAGTTACTAATTTTACAACACCAATAGTTCAATGTTTTAGAGAAACAATTGAAAATATATTTTACAATCGTTATGGAAAATCATATTGTGAAAATAGCTTAGAAAAACCAAATTCGGAAGGTTATTGTTCTAGTGGTTATTTAACTAGAGGAACTTCTGAAATGAAAATGGGAAATAAAGTTAACGAAATATCATTTTTTCAATTATTGCAAGAGCAAATGTTAAGTGTTGTTAAAATAGTATTAAGTTTTGCAGTAATGTTTTTAGGTTTTAAAATATTGCTAGGAGTTGGCTCAATTAAAAAACCAGAACTATTAGTGTTTTTGCTTAAAATTAGTTTGGTGGTTTATTTTGTAATGGGTAATGCATGGCAAACTGTTTTCTTTGATGGAGTTTATAAGGCATCGGAAGTAGCTTCAAATCTAGTATTTAATGTTGTGTTAAGTGATAATCCTGAAAAAAGAGATGGTTGCCAGTTTGGCAAAGTATCATTTAGTGATGGCTCGATAGCATTGATAGCTGATAAAACATATCCTGTCAATAAGGAGTATTTGGCAATTTGGGATACAATTGATTGCAAGATAGCCCGATATCTAGGGGTTTCAGATAGTTCAATATCTGCAATAGGAAAAATGATAGCTGGCAATCTATTATCTTCTTTGTTACCAATTACTGCTTTGATTAATAAGGCAGGAATATTTTTATCATTTCTATTTATGATTTTTGGATGTATATTAATTACAGCAGCAATTCGTGCTTTACATATTTTTATTTCTTCGGCATTTTTAATTATTTTGCTGGTTTATGTATCTCCAATTATTATTCCATTATGTTTATTTAAAAGAACAGAAGATATTTACGATAAATGGTTAAAAACATTGCTGGGAACGGCAATTCAGCCAATAGTTCTTTTTGCATATCTTGGTATTTTTATTTCTGTGCTAGATTATTCGGTAATTGGTGATGGTAAATTTAGAGGCGGTGGTGGTAATATAAAAGTTTTAGATTGCGATGAATATTGTGCTAAAGATGGTGATATCTATCAAAAAAGAGATGACGGTAATTGGTATAAAAATGGTAGCAACATTCCAGATGCAACACTTCAAGGAATTACAACAGAATGTCCAGTTATTGAAGGTAAATTATATCAAAAAGTACAGCCAGTTAATAATAGTGTTGCTTGTATTATTGATTTTGCTAATAAGCCAAATGCCTTTGTTGATTGGCCGGGTCTTTCTTTTATCGGTTTATTTTTTAAAACAATTTTATTGCCAACAGATGGAAGATTTAATATTCAGTTAATGACATTGGCAATATTAAGATGTATTATGATATTATTTGTGTTATCAAGCTTTATGAATGAAATTCCAGGAATTGGTAAAATTTTATTAGGCGGTGGTCTCGTTCCGGGTGGTAATGTTGGTAGTTTAGATGTTGCTAAAACAATGTTTAAAGCTGCATCTTTTGCAAATATAGCTTCAAATATTGCAAAATCAAAAGGAAAAGATTTATCAGATTACATTAAAGATAAAAGAAAAAATAATAGAAAATAAATGTTAAATTTTTTATCAATCCAAAATATTGTCTTGATAAGTGAGGCAAGGCTTAATTTTGTTGAGAATTCTAGTTATAAAGGCGGTCTTTTTATTCTTAGTGGTGAGACAGGTTCAGGAAAGTCAATTCTTCTTGATGCTTTGGGTTTAGCAATTGGGGCTCGTGCAAATGTTAGATTAATAGGTGAAGCTGGTAATTTTGCAGTTGTAATAGCGGAATTTGATATTTCTGGAAATGTCAATTGTCAAGAAATTCTCAATGATCATCAATTGCTAGATCAAGAAAATGCCAATTTTCTAAGAATTAGAAGAGTTATTTATAAAGATGATGGCAATAATCATAGTAGTAAAATTTATGTTAATGATAATTCAATAAGCTTAAATCTACTTACTCAAATCGGTAATAATTTGATTGAGATAAATGGTCAACATTATCAGCATGGTTTATTAAATAATAATATTCATCATCTTATTCTTGATGAATTTGCTAATCATCAATCATTATTGCAAAATCTTCGTTCGGTGGTAGAGAATCTAAAAATAATTGATGAAAAAATAAATATCTTTAATCAAGATTTATTAAAAAAACAGCAAGAGCAGGAATATCTAAACCATATAGTCAAGGAGCTTGAATCTGCAAATATTGAAGAGGGTGAAGATGAAAGACTAAAATCTATCAAAGATCAAATACTTAACCGTGATAAAGTTGTTAATTTTGTTGGTGAATTAAATAATTTTCTAAATCATAGCAGTTCGCAATTACTAATGGCGGATCGCTTAATATCAAGACAACAAAATTTAATCAATAATTTTTTTAGTCAAGAAGCGGATAATTTTGAAGAAGATCTTAAAATTATTAATCAACAAAATGAACAGCTAGAATTAATGATTTCAAGAAATGATAAGTTGATTAGAAAATTTTCCAGCGAAGATTACAATATTAGCGAAATTGATGAAAGATTATTTTTGATTCGTAATTTAATGAGAAAATTTAATTGTAAAACTGAGCAATTTCAAGCAATTATTGATGATGCAAAAAATAAATTGGCAAATTTTAACAATGAAGAAGAATCTTTTCACCATTGGCAGGAAGAAAAAAATAAATTATTAGCAGAATATCATCAATTAGCAAAAAAGATTAGTGATAATCGTGGTAAGGCAGGTTTAGAGCTTGCTAAAAGGGTTGAAGAAGAGTTGGTTTTTTTAAAAATGCCAAGAGCAAAATTTAAGGTAAAAATTGAGCCCTTAAATCAAGTAAATAGCAATATCATCTATCATCAAAATGGTTACGATAAAATTAGTTTTGCGGTTGCAATCAATAATGATAAGTTTGAAGATATTGCCAAAGTTGCTTCAGGTGGCGAATTATCAAGGTTTATGCTAGCATTAAAAGTTGCCTTAATTAATATAAAATCAGTTCCGACAATAATTTTCGATGAAATAGATAGTGGGATAGGCGGTGCCACCGCTTCAGCAGTAGGTAGAAGGTTAAAGTTTTTAGCAGAAAAATTACAAATTTTTGTAGTCACTCACCAACCACAAATTGCTTCACAAGCGAGCCAGCACTTTAAAATTAGTAAAATAGTGAATAATAATCAACAAAACCAACAAGTTGTAAATACCGTAATTGAAAAGCTTGATGAAGAAACTCGCAAAAGCGAGATAGCCAGAATGTTATCGGGTGATGAAGTAAGCGAAGAAGCACTTGCAGTTGCCAAGCAATTAATTTCAAATTAGAATGAAAAAGATAAATAATAAAAATCCTAAAATTAATCTGTCTAATAATTTAGAGAGTGATTTTAAAAATAATTTAATTAAATTTCGTAAAAAGATTGATAAAATTGATTACAAAATATTAGAATTATTACAAAAAAGAATGCTGATAATTAAGCAGGTTGGAGAGTTGAAATCATTGCATCGGCAAAAATTCTTTATTCGCTCTAATCGCGAAGCGGATATGATAAAAAACTTAATTGTTAAAATGCAAGATAATCGCAAAAAACTATCATTGCCAGAATTTCCTGTTGAGGCAATTATTGATATTTGGCGAAAAATCATCTCTTCCGCAAATATTGCCGAACAAGAAGTAAAAATTGCAATTTACAACCCTTCCAAGATCAATGATTACCGGCTTTTAATTAATCAATATTATCAACATTCCTTTGTTTCTGGTGATTTTACTAAATCTTCAAAAGCTTTGAAAATGCTGGATAAACAGGAATATCAAATTGCGGTTTTTAATCTTTTAGAAAAAAGAGATGATGATATTTGGTGGCTTGAAATTACTAAATATAGCTATCTAAAAATATTTACAAAAATTCCTTTTTATCAATTCTCAAATCAACAGAAAATTGAATTAATTGCAGTTGCTGATAAAGAATGCGAGGCTTCGCAAGCTGATTATAGCTATTTGGTGATTAAAAATAGCGAACTAGATCAAAAGATGATAACTAAATTACTTAAGAAAAATAACATCAAAGCAAGGTTTATTGATAATTCTCAATCGCACAAAGCTAATAATTTTTTAATTGAGATAGAGGGCTTCTATTTAAATGATTCATCGCCAATTATTGATTTAATTGACTTTATCGCACCGACAGGCAAAAAAACCGCAGACAAAAAAATTACAGGCAAAAAAACCACAACAGAGCTATTTATTATTGGCCATTCTCCATTGCCAATAAAGATTTAATGATAGCTATAATTTTATTTTGAAGCTTTTTATTATGGTGGAGCTAAGGGGAGTCGAACCCCTGACCTCTTGCATGCCATGCAAGCACACTACCAACTGTGCTATAGCCCCTAATAATGAGAGCCAAAATTATATAATAAAACCTTATTTTCAAGTTGAATTTAGTAAAATTTTAAATAAATTG
>JAJTDS010000064.1 GCA_021298605.1 Rickettsiales bacterium | reverse complement strand
AAAGGAGACACCCATCGCAATATTGTTATCATTCCTGATTCTGCTCACGGAACCAACCCCGCAACCGCAGCAATTTGTGGTTTTCAAATTAAAGTTGTACCAACTGACAAAGAGGGTTTAATTGATATTGAGGCATTCAAAAATATTGTTGCCGAGAATTTCAACAATATTGCGGGAACAATGATTACTAACCCCAATACCTGTGGAAAGTTTGAAAAAAACATTAAAGAAATTGCTGATATAATTCATAATGCTGGCGGTTATTTTTACTGCGATGGAGCTAATTATAATGCTATTGTAGGCAAAGTTCGTCCTTTTGATTTAGGGGTGGATGTAATGCATTTTAACCTTCACAAAACCTTTTCAACTCCTCATGGCGGTGGGGGTCCGGGCTCTGGACCAATTGCAGCTAGAAAAGATTTTCTCGAATTTTTACCCACTCCCCATGTTGTAAAAGAAAATAACCAATATCGCTTCATTGCCCATAAAAACACTGTTGGCAAGGTTAAGGGTTTTAATGGTCAGTTTGGAATGCATGTTCGTGCATTAACTTATATTCTCTCGCACGGAGCAGATGGTTTACAAAAAGTTGCTGAAGATGCTGTTATTAGCGCTAACTATATTCTAAAAAAGTTGCAAAACCACTATTTTGTTCCCTTCCAAGGCAATTGTATGCATGAATGCTTATTGACTGATAAAGCTCAAAAAGAAAAAGGAATATCAACCCTTGATATCGCTAAAGCCTTAATTGAATTTGGAATCCATCCTATGACAGTCTTCTTTCCTTTAGTTGTTCAAGGAGCAATGTTGATTGAACCTACTGAAACCGAAAATAAAGAAACTATTGATAATTTTATTAACCTAATGATCTTCATTGCAGAAGAGGTTGAAAAAGGCAATGGTGATAAATTCCATCAATATCCGCTTTCTACCCCTAGAAGAAGGCTAGATGAAGTTAAAGCCGCCAAAAACCCAATCATTACTTGGTTTGATAGCTAATGATAAATAAAGGCTGTAAATATAATTCTACAAATTCTTTAAAAAAAGCTTTTAGCTTAATAGAAATTTCAGTTGTACTTATAGTTGTGGCAATATTAACAACCGCATTAATGCAATCTAACTTTTTAGTTTCGTTATCGAGGTTAAATAGTGCCAAATCTCTTACTAATCAAGCAATTGAAAATAACCTCCAATCTTTGGTGGCTTGGTATGAAACTAGTTCTGATATTTCTCTAGTTAAGGGTGAAAATAATGAAAATTTTTTAATTACTAAATGGCATAACATCAACAGCCAAAATAGATCAAGTGAAAATAATGATCTTTCTTCCATTAATGTAAAATATAAAAAAGAAGGCATTAACAACCTTCCAAGCCTTCAATTTCAAGGCGATGGCAAATTATTTGCTAATAATCTAAAGCAAGGAAAGTTGATTCAGGCAACTATTTTTTTTGTTTTTATGCCTGATTTTTCTAGCAATAATCAAATGACAATTTTTGATTCTGCTAATAACGCCAATCAAACCGCTATTCTGATCAGTCGTTCTATGCTTAATGCCAATATAGGAGAAAGCTCTAAGCCTTATATAATGGCATTTTATCTCAATGGCGAGAACTCAAAATTTTTCTTAAATAATTCGCAAAATTCCACCAATTTCAATGGTGGTGTTAACCTAATTAACGGTGTTTCAATAGGCAATAATAGCGGTTCTAGCAATGGTTTTAGCGGTTTTATTTCAGAGGTAATTATTTTTGATTCTCCTCTAAAGTTAGAGGCTAGACAAAATATTTTCAATTATCTTGCTAAGAAATATAATATTGCAATTACTTAAAATTAATTTTTATGACCTACATTATCAACGGGAAAAACTTCGACTACGAGCTAGTTATTGGTTGCGAAATACATGCTCAAATTGCTTCTAACTCAAAATTATTTTCAAGATCCTCGACAAAATTTGGCTCTATGCCTAATAGTCAGGTTTCTTTGGTTGATTGTGCGATGCCAGGAATGCTTCCTACTATTAATCAAGAATGTGTTCATCAAGCAATAAAAACTGGGTTAGCAATTGGCGGAACAATTAATTTAGTTTCTCATTTTGACCGAAAAAATTATTTTTATCCAGATCTACCGCAAGGTTATCAAATATCACAATTCTTTACCCCAATAGTTAAAGATGGTTTAGTTGAAATTAATCTTGAAAATGGCGTTAAAAAAACCATTAGAATTGAAAGAATCCACCTTGAGCAAGATGCGGGTAAACTAATTCACGACCAACATCCACAATATTCATTGGTTGATCTAAACCGAGCAGGAGTGGCATTAATGGAAATAGTTTCCAAGCCAGATATTACCAGCCCAGAAGAAGCATCAATATTTGTTAAAACTGTCAGAGATATTTTAAGATCAATCAATGCTTCTGATGGCGATATGGAAAAGGGTAATCTTCGTTGTGATGCTAATGTTTCAGTAAGAAAAGTTGGCGAAACAAAATTAGGAACTCGTTGCGAAATTAAAAATCTGAACTCAATGCGAAATATTGCTCGTGCTATTATTTTTGAAGCAGAAAGGCAAGTTAAGATGATAGAAAATGGCATTGCGGTTGATCAAGAAACCCGCTTATTTGATGCTGATAGCGGAGAAACATCTACAATGCGAAGCAAAGAAGATGCAATGGATTACCGCTATTTCCCCGACCCAGATCTACCGCCATTAGTTATTTCTCAAATATTGATTGATGAAATTAGAAAAACCCTTCCCGAGCTTCCCAATGCTAGAAAATCTAGATATATATCTCAACTTGGTTTAAATAGTGATGATGCAAATTTAATTGTTGCAAACGAAGCTAGTATTAATTATTTTGAAACATTAATCCTTAAGCATGAACCCAGAATTTCCGTTACTTGGCTTACAGTAGAATTATTTGGTAGATTAAATAAATCAAATATTGCCCTTGAAGATTCGCCAATTAAACCCGAAAGATTGATATTATTGCTTGATTTAATAAAAAATGGCGAAATATCTAGTAAAATTGCTAAAGAAGTTCTTGACGAAATGATGCTAAACAAAGAAACTCCGCAAGAAATTGTTAACAAAAAGGGTTTAAAACAAGTTTCGAATAGTGATGAGATCGAAAAAATTATCGATAAAATTATCGATAATAATCCTAATTTTGTTGCTGAATATAAAGCGGGCAAAGAAAAATTATTTGGTTTTTTTGTTGGACAAATAATGAAAGAAGCCAAAGGAAAAGCCAACCCATCAATAGTTAACGAAATTCTAACCAATAAATTAAAGGGTTAGGTAAATTACCTCAACAAATTAATTCAATATTTGAGCGGTAATTTTTAATTAATTATTTAATAAAAACCGCATCATTGCAATTTTTTGTAAATAGAAAGGTAAAATGATACTTTAATTAAATTTCTTAAAATTATTAATCATCTCAATATTTTTATGCTTCTTCTTAATGTAATGGGTTTTTATTTTGCAGTTTTTATAATTTTGATTGCAATTGGATTTTCACTGATCTTGCTTAAAATTTTTAACAATTATCATTTTTCCGTTTCCGCTAATCGATTCATAATTTTAGAGGGTTTGCGAGGGTATCTAGCAATTGCAGTCTTTATTCATCATTCTGCGGTTTGGTATTTTTATTTACATATTGGCAAATGGACAGAAACATCCTCTAATTTTTATAATAATCTTGGGCAGGCAAGTGTGGCATTATTTTTTATGATTACTGCTTTTTTATTTTTTAATAAATTATTAGGAGCAAAAAACAAAAAAATAGACTGGTATAGGCTTTATATTTCTCGCATTTTAAGAATTTTTCCTCTTCAAATTTTTGTCAGCATAGTCACAATTATAATTATATTATTTATCACCAAATTTACTATTAATGAGTCTTTATTTAATTTTATTAAAAATTGTTTAAAGTTCTTGCAATTTAAGTTGCCAATCATTAATTCTGTTGATAGTGGCTTAATTGAATCTGGAGTTACATGGACATTGCGATGGGAGAGGTCGTTTTACCTTTCCTTGCCATTTTTTGCATTTTTTTTGGGGCTAAATGTATCGTTAATTTGGTTTCTAATTATTGCCATATTGTCAATTAATACAATTTTTAAAGATTATAATTTTTTTCTTTGTTTTCTAGGTGGCATAATTGCATCATATATTATCAAATATAATCTCTTTGCAAAATTATTTAACAAATTTATTTTTGGCTTCTTTGCAATTATTTGCCTAATCTTTGAACTTCTTTATTTTAAGACTTCCTATTATTTTATCGCCTTGATTCCATTGCTAATATTTTTTATTGCCGTGATAAGTGATAATTTATTGTTACTTAGAATTTTTAGCTCCAAATTTTCACAGTTTCTAAGCACAATAAGCTATAGCATTTACTTATTGCATGGCATTGTTTTATTTACTATATTTAAATTTTTAATTGGCTTTGAATTATTAAGATTATTTTCCCCGCTTCAATATTGGCTTGTCATTGGGGCTGGTATGATGATTATAATATCGACATCATCAATAACTTATTATTTTATTGAATTGCCATTTCTAAAATTAGCAAAATCAAAGGATTTATATAAACCAAAATTTATTAAATATCTTTCATTTTCTAAAATTAAGAAAAAGTTATAATAGCTATTGAAGAGACCGTCGCAAAATCAACCCAACAGCCTATAAATAAATCTCAAGAAATATTCAAGAACACCTTGTAATTCAACCTAATTTATTTAAAATAATCACCAGTTAAAGAAAGCATC
>JAJTDS010000005.1 GCA_021298605.1 Rickettsiales bacterium | reverse complement strand
ACTTTTATAAAAATATACGAAAATAAAATTATTGATTTTTCAATAAATGAAAATAAAAATTTTGACAGCCTAACTGTCGGATTTGAAAAAACAGAAAATTTAAAAAAAATCAATAATTCAGTTATAGGTCTTTTTAAGAAAAAATCTATTCCTGTTTTTAAAAAAATAAAAACATCTAGAATAAAAAAAGGCTCATCTTTTGAAGCTGGTTCGGAAATTAATTTATTTGATATGTTTAAAGAAGGGGATAAAATAGATATTTCAGGCATAACATCTGGAAAGGGCTTTGCTGGTGTTATGAAAAGATGGAACTTTAGAGGTTTGGAAGCTTCTCACGGTGTATCTGTCTCTCACAGATCTCATGGTTCTACTGGTCAAAGACAAGATCCCGGAAAGGTATTTAAGGGTAAAAAAATGGCAGGTCATATGGGTGTCGATAAAGTTACGGTAAAAAATCTTGAAATAGTAATTATTGATAAAGAAAATTCTTTGATAGCTGTTAAAGGTTCTGTTCCTGGCAACTCTGGTAGCGATATTTTAATTAAAACGGCTAAAAATTTCTAAAAATGACTAACATTAATTTAAAAACAATAGATATATCTGGTCAGAAATCTTCGCAACAAGAATTTCAAATTGGCAATCAAGACGAAAGTCACTATATTAGTGAATCAAACATTGCCTATGTTGTTCGCTGGCAGCTCGCTAGAAGAAGATCTGGTTCTGCGAAAGTAAAAACAATGTCAGAAATATCTGGAACCACCGCTAAGCCTTGGAAACAAAAAGGAACTGGCAGGGCAAGACAAGGTAGCAGAAGATCTGTTCAAT
Source organism: Rickettsiales bacterium (assembly GCA_021298605.1). Lineage (GTDB taxonomy): Bacteria > Pseudomonadota > Alphaproteobacteria > Rickettsiales > UBA1997 > JAJTDS01. The sequence continues at coordinate 44,831 of JAJTDS010000005.1, read as the reverse complement.
TTGTTGGCGGAAGAACTTGCCATGGACCAGTTCCTCGTAGCTTTGATTTCTCTATTCCAAAAAAGATAGTCTTAAAAGCTTTGTATGATGTAATAACATCTAAAATACAAAATAATAAGCTTGTTTTGTTTAATAACTTCTCTACCAGAATAAAAACTTCAGAGTTAAAGAACATTCTTGCTGGCAATGGTGTGGATAATGCTCTTATTGTTTACGATTCTTCAGTAAATCAAGGTAAATTTATAAACGAAGCAACTAGGAATAACAAGTCTTTAAAATCAATTGATTCTAAAGCTATAAATGTTTATGATATAATAAAATTCGATAACCTGATGATTGATGAAAAAGTTTTTCAATCAATTATAGTGAACGATATTCTGTTGTAAAATTTGTAGTAATATATTAGCGAGGAAAAATGTCATTTATTAAATATGATAAAATAAAAAATCTTATAAGTACTGAGAAGTCAAATCAGTCTTCCCAGTTAAATAAATATCACTTTAAGGTTGATTCTTCTTGTTGTAAAAAAGAAGTGTCTTCCTTAATAAAAAAAATTTTTAATGTTGATGTTGAGATGGTTAACATAATAAACTCAAAATCAAAAATTAAGAGATTTAAAGGAAAAGAAGGTAATACAAAAGCTTTTAAAAAGGCTATAGTTACTTTAAAAGAAGGTCAATCAATTAATTTAGGTTTATAAAATGGCTCTTAAAAACTATAAAGCTATAACTCCTTCACTAAGAACTCTTATAAGCATTGATAAGAGTGAGTTATGGAAGGGTTCTCCAATGAAAATGCTAACTACTAAAATAAAAGAGCATTCAGGAAGAAACAATATTGGTCATATAACCGTTAGACATAAATCTGCAGGTCATAAAAAATCTTTTAGGGTCATAGATTTTAAGAGAGATAGATACGATATACAAGCGGTTGTTGAAAGAGTTGAATATGATCCAAATAGAACATCCTTCATATGTTTACTGAAATATTCAGACGGTGTCTATTCTTATATAATAGCTCCTCATAAAATATCAATTGGAGACAAGATAATGTCTTCTAGAAGTTTGATAGATGTAAAAATAGGTAATTCTATGCCATTATCTGTTATGCCTATAGGAACGATTGTTCATAATATAGAATTAAAACCTAGTTGTGGCGGTGCTGTGTCAAGAGCCGCTGGCTCATATTCACAACTAGTTGGTAAAGATGGTGGTTATGGTTTATTAAAAATGCAATCTGGAGAAATAAGGTTATTTTCTCTCGAATGTCTTGCTACAGTTGGTTCGGTTTCAAATCTAGATAATAAGAACATATCTTTGGGTAAGGCTGGTAGATCAAGGTGGCTTGGTATTAGACCTACTGTTAGAGGTGTTGCAATGAATCCCGTTGATCATCCTCACGGTGGTGGTGAAGGTAAAACTTCTGGAGGTAGACATCCTGTTTCCCCTACTGGTAAATCTGCAAAAGGAAAAATTACTAGAAAAAGAAACAAGTATACCAATAAATTAATCGTAAAATCTCGTAGAAATAAATAGTTAAAATATGCCTAGATCATCTTGGAAAGTTCCGTTTGTAGACGGATATTTGTTAAAAAAAGTTAAAGAATATAACGATTCTCCTAAAAAAACCATAATAAAAACATGGTCTAGAAGATCGGTTATAATTCCTCAATTTGTTGGTATCAACTTTGCGGTTCATAACGGCAAAAAATTTGTTTCTGTCTCTGTGACTGAAGGTATGGTTGGACATAAGTTTGGGGAATTTGCTCCGACCAGAATATTCTACGGACATTCTGGTGATAAAAAACTAAAAAAAGATTAGAAAATGAGTAACAAAGTCGCTGTAGCTAGCTTGTCTTCGGTTAAATCTAGCCCACTAAAAGTATTAAAAATAACCAAAAACCTTTCTGGTATGAAAGTATCTGATTCTTTAAAGGTTTTAAAATTTTCTAACTTAAAGCTGGCTCCTGTGGTAAGAGCCTTAGTTTATTCTGCAATGTCAAATGCTGAAAACAACCATAATATGGATGTTGATTTGCTTTACATAAAAAAGTTTGATGTTGGTAGAGCTTTTGCTCTAAAAAGATTTTCTGCAAGAGGTCGTGGCAAATCTAGCAGAATATTAAAAACTTTTAGTAATATTAAGGTTACTTTAGAAGAGAATTATTCAAAAGAAAAAGTTAAATAAAAGGGAGATATTAAAAAATGGGTCAAAAAGTTAATCCAGTCGGTTTTAGACTTCTGAATAGTAAAAATTGGGAGTCTGTTTGGTATGACAAAAGAAATTACTCAAAAAAACTGATTAATGACATTGAGATAAGAAATTTTGTAAAAAAGAATTACTCTCATTGTGGTGTAGGGAGTGTTGTAATTGAGAGACCTTCCGAAAAGATTAATGTAGTAATAAAAACCTCTAAGCCAGGGGTGTTAATAGGTAAAAAAGGTCTTGACATCGAAAAAATAAGCGATTCAATTAGTAAAATTGCAAACTCTAAAGTTGAAGTTAAGATTGTTGAAATAGACAAGCCTGATATGAGTTCATCATTAGTTGCTCAATCGATAGCGAAGCAACTTGAAGGAAGGGTTGCATTTAAAAAAGCTATGAAAAAAGTAATGCAATCAACTATGAAGCAAGGTGCTATGGGTATAAAAGTAAGCTGTGCTGGTAGGTTAGGTGGAGCTGAAATTGCAAGAACTGAATGGTATAAAGAAGGTTCTATACCTCTTCATACAATTCGTTGTAATATAGATTATGCAACTGCAAATGCCTATACAACTTATGGTGTAATAGGTGTAAAAGTTTGGATCTATAAAGGTTTTATAGAAAAAAAGAATAACAAAATTAGTTAATTAAAATGCTTACTCCTGCTAAAACAAAATATAGAAAATCGCAAAAGGGCGGAAAAAAAATATTAGGTATATCTTCTAATGGTAATTCTCTTAAATTTGGCTCATTTGGTTTAAAAGCTCTTGAGCCTGCTAAGCTAAATTCTAAGCAAATAGAATCTGCAAGAAAAGTGATAAGTAGATATATGAAAAGGGCTGGAAAGCTTTGGATAATGGTGTTTCCACATACTCCCGTAACTAAAAAACCTGCTGAAGTTAGAATGGGTAGCGGTAAAGGAAATGTTGAATATTACATTGCAAAAATTAAGCCAGGAAGAATAGTTTTTGAAATAGATGGAATAGACAATGAATCTGCGGTAAATTCTTTGTTGAAGGCATCTGCTAAACTTCCATTCAAGTCTAAAATTGTAACCTTAATATAGATAATAAAAAGATGAGTGAAAATAAAAAACTATTGATATCTCAGATATCAAACTTAAAAAAAGAAATAGCTTTTAATAAAATTACCGCTAATAATTCTCTTTCTTTAAAAGATGTTCGTCTTAAAAAAAAAGAAATTGCTAGAATTTTTACCAAAATAAATAAAAAAAAATAAATGAAAGTAAAAGTTTTAAATATTATAGATTCTTCAACCTTTAAGGCTGTATCAACTGTCTATAAAAAGCATGATCGTTATCATAAATATATAACGACTCATAAAAAATATCTAGTTGACTCCCTTGGTCTTAAAGTTAATGTTGGAGACGAAATAGAAATAGTTCCTTGTAGGCCAATCTCGAAGTTAAAGAGATGGTCAATAAAAAACAACTAAGTGTGAGTAAAAAATGATTCAAATGCAAACAAAGCTTGTTGTAGCAGATAATTCTGGTGCAAAATATGCGACCTGTATAAAGGTGTTAGGTGGTTCAAATCACATGATAACTGGTATAGGCGATATAATAGTGCTAGCAATAAATGAAGTTATTCCTGGGGCGAAAGTTAAAAAAGGTCAAGTTGCTAGAGGCGTAATAGTTAGAACGAAAAATAAAATAACCAGACCTGACGGTAGTTTCGTGAAATTTGACGATAATGCGGTTGTTTTAGTTGATAAAAACGGTGAATTAATAGCATCAAGGGTGTTTGGTCCTGTTGCAAGGGAAGTTAGAACAAAAAACTTCCTAAAAATTGCTTCACTAGCTACGGAGGTTTTATAATGGCTCAAAAATTCAAAACTGGCGACTCGGTAATAGTTATTACAGGTTCGGATAAGGGTAAAGTAGGTAAAATATCATCCATAATAGACAATAGAGTAGTTGTTGAGGGTGTTTCTATTAGTAAGGTTCATAAAAAACCTACTAATAATAACCCAGGGTCGATAGTTAAGGTTGAAAAGCCTATACACATTTCAAACATATCTCATGTAGAAAATGATAAACCTGTAAAGGTTAAGTTTTTTACAGAACAAAGAGATGGTAAAAATTTTAAAAGAAAGTTCAGAATTTCTAAAAAAACTGGCGAAAAAATTAAATAATGAATTATGCAAACTCTTACAGAAAAAATATATAAATCTGTCTCTTCTGAAATAAAAACTCATTTTTCTTACAAAAACGATCTTCAGATTCCAAGATTAAAAATGATAAGTTTAAATGTGGGTATCAAGGCTACAGAAAGCGATAATAAAACCATTTCTTATATATCTAATCAACTTTCAAATATAGCTGGTCAAAAATCCACTATATGTTATGCAAAAAAAGCTATTTCAACATTTAAGTTAAGAAAAGATCTTCCTATAGGTTGTAAAGTAACTCTTAGGGGTAAAAATATGTATAGATTTATTGATAAATTGGTAAATATAGCTTTGCCAAGAATAAGAGATTTCAGAGGCTTGTCCTCAAAAGGTTTTAATCAGAGTCATCATTATGGCTTTGGAATAAAAGAGCATAGTGTTTTTCTAGAAGTTAATCTAGATAATATTGTAAAAAGTTTTGGAATGAATATTAATATCATTACAACTGCAAAAACAAAAGAAGAAACATTGTACTTACTAAAAAAACTTAACTTACCAATTAAATAGATATTTTAAAATGGCAAAAAAATCCCTAATTAGAAGGAACAAAAACAGAAAAAAGCTAATAGAAATAAAATCTAAAAAGAGATTGTCTCTATCTCTTATTTTAAAGGATAAGTCTATTAGCTTTGAAGACAGGCTTTCCGCTCAATTAAAACTTTCTCAAATGTCAAGAAACTCATCTTCTGTTAGATATAGAAATAGATGTGCTGTCACTGGTCGTCCTAGAGGAAATCTTAGAAAATTTGGTTTATCAAGAATGATATTAAGAGAGTTGGCTTCTTGGGGTCAGGTTCCTGGTTTAGTCAAGTCCAGTTGGTAATAAATTTAAGTAATAAAAATGTTTAATCACTCAGTTTCAGATTTAGTTGCTAGAATCAAAAATGGTTGTCTAGCAAAAAAAACAAAAATATCCTCTCCTTACTCTATAATAAGAGAGTCGATACTAAAAATATTAAAAGATGAGGGCTATATATCAAACTATACAAAATTAAGTACTGATAAGGGTGATATTTTGGAGATTCATTTGAAATATCTAAACTATAATTCTGTTATTAATGAGATAGAAGTTGTTTCTAAGCCAGGTAGAAGATATTATTGTTCGTCAAAAAATATACCTATTGTTAAAAATGGATTAGGTGTAGTTTTAATTTCAACTCACAGAGGATTGGTGACAGATCATCAAGCTAGGGTTGATAATATTGGCGGTGAAGTTCTTTTAAAAATATTTTAATCAATTATAATGTCTAGAGTAGGAAAATTACCAATCATAGTTCCTGATAATATCAAAGTTGATATAAACGGAAAAAATATAAAATTTATCTCTGGAGCTGTTGAGAAAAATTATACAGTTTCCAAAGGAGTTATTGCTAAGCTTGAAAGAAATTCTATAAAATTAACTTCAGAAGAAAATTCGCAACCAAATACATCAATGTTTGTCGGAATGAATAGAAGTAATATAAAAAATATTGTTTCTGGATTGTCTTCTGGTTTTAAGGTTGTTTTAGAGATAAATGGAGTTGGATATAAAGCGTCTGTTGAAAAAGATGTTCTTATAATGTCTCTTGGATTTAGTCATGAAATATTTTATGCGTTGCCTTTAGGTGTAAAAGCCTCATTTGAAAAGCCAAATCTTATAACTATATCTGGTGATAATAAAGTTTTGGTTGGTCAAGTTGCATCCGAGATAATTTCGTTTAGAAAGCCTGAACCTTACAAAGGAAAGGGTGTAAAAATATTTGGTAAACAAATTTTAAGAAAAGAGGGTAAGAAAAAATAATATGTTAACTAGTTACGAAAGAAGAAAGTTTAGAGTTAGAAGCTCGATTATAAAAAATAACAAAGGTCTTAGACCTAGAGTTGTTGTTTTCAGATCTAATAAAAACATACATGCTCAGTTAATATCTATTGATGGTATTGTTTTAGCATCTTTTTCAAGTGTAAATCTTGATTTGAAATCTCCGTTGAGCGGTTTGGAAAAGGCAAAGCTTGTTGGTAAAGGTTTTGCAGAAATCTGTGTTTCAAAAAATATTATAGAGGTTGTTTTTGAAAAAGGTGCATATTTGTACAATGGTAGAATAAAAGCTCTAGCCGAATCCTGTAGGGAATTTGGTTTAAAATTTTAACTTAATTAGAAATAAATGACAAAGCAAAATAAAATTAATCAAAACAAACAAGCTAGCAACGAAATAGTTGAAGTTTTGGTTGCTGTTAATAGAGTGTCTAAAACTGTTAAAGGTGGTAGAAATATGTCTTTTGCAGCACTCGTTGTAGTTGGTGATAAAAATGGTAGGGTTGGTTTTGGAAAAGGCAATGCTAATGAAGTTTCTGATGCAAAAAATAAAGCATTCGAATCTGCCAAAAAAAGAATGATAAAAATTTCTTTAAAAGAATCTAGAACAGTTCATCATGATGTTTTTGCGAAATATTGTTCAGCAAAAGTATATATAAGATCTGCGTCTTCTGGTACTGGTGTCATAGCTGGAGGTCCTATGAGGGCTGTTTTTGAATGTGCGGGAATTCAAGATATAGTGGCGAAGTCCGTTGGAACTTCTAATCCTTACAATATGATAGGTGCAACATTTGAAGCTCTTAAATCTTTAAGCTCTCCAAAGCTTGTTGCAGAAAAAAGATCCAAAGAAATATCTGAAGTGATTAAAAAAAGAAACTATATTCTAAAAATAAATCAAGAATAAATTATAAAAATCATGTCTATTAATCTAAATTTTTTGCTTGGTAAAAAAATTACCGTGTGTCAAATAAAAAGTAAATCAAAGTTAAATTCAAAACAAAAAGGCTCGCTTGTGGGTATAGGTTTGAGCGGAATAGGCTCTAAATCTGAGCTTAATTGCACTGAGTCAGTTTTGGGAATGCTTAAAAAAGTTCATCATTTAATAAAAGTAAGTTAATCATGAAAATATCTTTAAACAATCTAGTTAAAATAAAGACTAACGAAAGAATAAGAGTTGGTAGAGGAATAGGTTCTAGTAAAGGAAAGACCTCTGGAAGAGGGGTTAAAGGTCAAAAGGCAAGAACTGGATCTGCTGTAAAAGGTTTTGAAGGCGGTCAGACTCCTATTCATATGAGATTACCAAAAAGAGGTTTTGTTAATATTGCAAAAAAAAATTATCAAACTATAAGTATTGATAATTTATCTTTGATATTGGGAGAGAATTATGCCGATATTATAGATAAAGAGAAGTTGTGCAGTCTTGGTATTATAAAAAATGCAAATACAAAAGTAAAGCTAATAGGTGGATCTGGAGAGTTTAATCCTTCTTTTAAAGTTAAAGTTGATTTATATTCTCAGTCTGCAAAGAGTTTTAATCTAAGTTAACTGAAAAAGTGATAGAGAAAAAATCAGAACTAACAAATAGAATTATATTTACAATATTGATAATATTGATATATAGATTTGGAACTTTTATACCGGTTCCTGGAATAAATTCTGATGTAGTTAAAAAAATGTTTCAAACAGAATTGGCTAGTGTTTTTGGCATGGTTAATTTATTTTCTGGGGGTGCGCTACAGAGAATGAGTATATTTGCACTCAATATAATGCCTTACATAACTGCATCAATTGTTATGCAACTTTTGACATCAATGCATAAAGGTCTGGAATCTTTAAAGAAGGAGGGTGGATATGGTAGAGCAAAAATAAACCAGTATACAAAATATCTGACCATAATTCTAGCGATTTTCCAATCTTTCGGTGTTTATTACGCATTGTCAAATTCCGAGAATAGTGCTTTTGTCTCAGATTCTAATATTTATTTACTAACAACTGTTGTAAGTCTGGTTGGTGGTACGGTTATGCTCATGTGGTTTGGTGATAGAATAACTAGTGCTGGAATTGGTAACGGAATATCTGTTATTATATTTGTTGGTATAGCTTCTTCTCTGCCATCAAGTTTTGTTCAAATATTTGATTTATCTAGAACTGGGGGATATAGTTTTTTATCTATATTGATGGTTTTTATTATGTTCGTTGGTCTTTTATTGTTAATTTGTTTTGTAGAAAATAGTTATAAAAAAATAAAGATTCAATATCCCTCTAGTGCAACAATGCGTTCTATGAAGATGCAAGATTCATCATTTCTGCCTCTTAAGATAAATATGTCTGGTGTTATACCTCCAATATTTGCAAGTTCGTTTTTAATGATTCCTTCCGCTGTTTCTCAGTTATTTAATTCTGAGTCTGGAGGAGTTATAAGTACTTTATTTGCAAGAGGTAATTTTACTTATATGATTATATTTGCTATTTTGATTATGTTTTTTTGTTATTTTTATTCTTCTATAATATTTAATACCGAGGAAGTGGCTGAAAATTTAAAGAAAAGTAATTGTTTTATAGTGGGAATAAGGCCTGGTGCAAATACAGCAAATTACTTAGATAAAATAGTTGTAAGATTAACTTTTTTAGGAAGTATATACCTTGTTGTTATATGTGTTATTCCAGAAATTATAGTTACTCAATACTCTGTTCCGCTGACAGTTGGAGGTACGGGTATATTGATTATGGTTAATGTAGTTCTTGATGTAATGAATCAGTTTAGATCGTATTTATATTCTGACAAGTATAGTTCTGTTCAAAAAGGCAGAAGAGTGAGGCTTAGAGTGAGATGAATCTAGTTTTTCTTGGTCCTCCTGGTTCTGGAAAAGGGACTCAGGCTTCAAAAATATCTAATTTATTTCAGTTAGTAAATATTTCAACTGGCGATGTTTTAAGAGAAGAGATATATTTAAAAACCGAATTAGGGGTTTTGTCATCATCTTTTATGGAAAAAGGGCTTTTGGTTCCAGATAATTTGGTTGTTAAGCTTGTCGAAAATAGAGTTTCTAAAAATGATTGCTCTAACGGATTTTTATTGGATGGATTTCCAAGAAATATTGAGCAGGCAACTATTCTTAATAATGTTTTATGTAAAATTGATAAAAAAATAGATATTATATTTAATTTTGAAATAGATGAAGCTCTATTGTTGAAAAGAATACAGGGTCGCTTCTCTTGTAAAGAATGTGGCATTACTTATAATAAGTTTTTTAATAATACAAAGATAGATGGAGTTTGCGATATTTGTGGTTCAAGTAGTTTTGAAAGTAGGGTTGATGATAATGAGCAAGTTTTAAAAAATAGACTTGATGTTTATCGTGAATCTAATTTAAAAATAATTGAATTTTATCAAAAAAATAACTTGATTATTTCAATAGATGCTTTAAAAAGCATTTCTTCAGTTTTTGACGACTTGAATAATCATATTATTGATTATAAAAATAAAAATGTTAACAATTAAGTTGACATTAATTATACAACTTAAAAAAGGAGAAAAACTTGGCTAGGATTGCTGGTGTAAACATTCCAAAAGAAAAAAGGCTTGTTATAGCTTTAACCTATATTTACGGTATAGGACCAACTACTGCTAACAGAATTTGCAAAAAAGTTGGCGTTGACTTAAAAACAAGAACTCATCAAGTTTCAGAAGATGTTCTTGCTAAACTTAGAGCCTATATAGAAAAAGAAAAAATGACTCTTGAGGGCGACTTAAGAAGAAAAGTATCCGCCGATATTAAGAGACTTGTTGATCTTGGTTGTTATAGAGGTATAAGACATGTTAAGAAGCTCCCTGTTAGGGGTCAGAGAACTCATACTAATGCAAAAACTCGTAAGGGTCGCGGTGTAGCGATTGCAAATAAGAAAAAAGCTGTAAAATAAATATCTTAAAAATATGACAAAAAACAATACAAAAAAACCAGTAATTAGTAAAAAAAAGAAAAATGTAGTTAACGGCTTAATAACCGTTTATGCAAGTTTTAATAACACTATAATTTCGGTATCTGACTTGCAGGGCAATGTTATATGTTGGTCATCTACTGGAAAGCATGGCTTTAAGGGTTCTAGAAAGGCAACTCCCTATGCTGCTCAGATTGCTACTCAAAATGCCGTTGAAACTGCTAAGGAGCATGGCTTGCAAAATGCAACTGTAAAAATTCTTGGTCCTGGAGTTGGAAGAGAGGCTTCTTTAAGAGCTATTCAGGCGACTGGTATCAATGTGTCTTTAATAACGGATGCAACTTATCATCCACATAATGGGTGCAGACCAGCAAAAAGAAGAAGAGTTTAATTCTCTATTCAAACTTTGCAAAATAACATTTAACTAAACTTAAAAAATCATATGGGAATTTTAAAGGAAAGCTGGGGAATACTGACAAAACCATCTTTGGTTACACTAAAAGAAGGTTATAACGATTTTACTAACTCAGTTATTGTGCTTGAGCCTTTTGAGAGGGGTTTTGGAAATACTTTAGGAAATTCTTTAAGAAGAGTTTTGCTATCTTGTATTGCTGGCTTTGCAGTAACATCAGTAAAAATTGAAGGAGTGTTGCACGAATACACTTCGATTGATGGTGTTGCAGAGGATGTTATTGATATCATTATGAATATCAAATCTCTAGCGATTACGAAAGACAGTTCTGAGCCTTGTGTCATAAGGTTGACATCTGATAGACCTGGTCCTGTTTATGCTGGATCAATAGATTTGCCTACTGGTGTTGACATCGTAAATAAAGATCTTTTGATATGCACTTTAAACGAAGGAGCAAAAATTGATATACAAATGAATGTTGAGTGTGGAAAAGGCTATGTTGTTGCTGATTCTTCAAAGAAAGATAAAGCTGTTGGTTCGATAGCGGTTGATTCAATATTTAGTCCTGTTAAAAGGGTGGCTTATAAAGTTGAAAATGCAAGAGTTGGTCAGGTTACTGATTATGATAAGTTAATATTTGAAGTAGAAACAAACGGTTCAATTACCCCAGCTGATGCTTTGGCTACAGCTGCAAAAATATTGCAAGATCAGTTGTCTGTTTTTATAAATTTTGATGTCGATGCCATCGATAATGATGTTAAAAAAGATGTGGATATTGAGCCAGATTTCAATAGAAACTTATTGAAAACAATTGAAGAGCTTGAGCTCTCTGTTCGTTCTTACAATTGTTTGAAAAATGAAAATATAACATATGTTGGTGATTTAGTTATTAGAACCGAAGGTGAAATGCTTAAAACCGCTAATTTTGGCAGAAAATCTCTTAATGAACTTAAGGAGAATTTAAAGTCAATGAGTTTATCTTTTGGTATGAAGTTAGTCAACTGGCCACCAAAAAATCTTGATGAGTTGCTTAAGATCAAGAATAAAGAATTTTAATAAAATTTAAATCAATTATCTATGAAACATCGAATAAAAGGAAGAAAACTAAGCAGAACTAGCTCCCATCGCAAGGCTTTGTTAAGAAATTTAACTATCTCCTTGGTTAAATATGAGTTAATAAAAACGACTTTGCCAAAAGCTAAAGAGCTTCGTCCGTTTGTTGAAAAGGTTGTAACCATGTCTAAAGTAGACAGTCTTGCCAATAGAAGACTTGTTTTATCAATTCTTGCTAATCAAGAGGCTGTTGATAAGCTTTTTACAAAGATAGGGAAAAGAGTTTCTACTAGAAATGGCGGATATACAAGAATATTGAAATATGGCTTTAGGACTGGAGATAAGGCTCCAATGGCAATAATTGAGTTTGTTGATAAATCAAGTGAATCTGATTTTAGCAAAGAACAAGAAAAACAAAAATTAACTAGTAATTAAAATGTCAAATATAATCGATAGCTTTAATAAGCAAGAATTAGAAAAATTAAAATTATTAAAAACTAGCCCCATAAAACCATTTAATGTTGGCGATAATGTTAGTGTTAAGTATAAAATTACCGAGGGTTCCAGCACTAGAATACAGGCATTTAACGGTGTTGTTATTGCTAAATCAAAAGATTTTAATAACTACTCGGCAACTTTTACTGTTCGTAAAATTAGCAGTGGTGTTGGTGTAGAGAGAAAGTTCATGCTTCATTCCCCCCTTGTTTCTGAAATAGAAATATTGAAAAAAGGTGTTATTCGCAGAGCTAAATTATATTACCTCAGAAAATTAACTGGTAAGGCATCGAGAATAAAAGAAAAGCTTGATTTTTAGACTTATAAAGTATCTCAAAAATGATTCTTGGTTTTTTTAAAAAAAAATATAAAAAAGGCATAATATTAACAATTGTGCCTTTTTTACTTTTTTGCTGTTCTGTTAAAAAGAATTACTCCAGTTATGTAAAAGTTGAAAATATTGGAAATAAAAAGTTTTTTACTTTTTTTGTTGATGATGAATTTATAGCAAAAAATTACAAATCTCCTCCATACAAGAAGTTTCCTAAAATTTCTATTGCTGAATATGAGTTGTTGTTAAAGCTAATTAAAAATGACAATAAATGCGGATCTGAAAAGCTTGACATAGTAATACATTCTCGTCAAGACAAGGTTTATGATACAACTTTTGCCCATTTAGTTTCTCAGAATTATAGGGCTCGCCCTATTTCTCCAGTTATTTATAATGGTGAATGTTTATCTTTTAAACATAAAAAAAACTCTGTTCGTCACTCGGAAGGCAATATATTTAAAGAAAAATAATATTAATTTTCTTTAAAATCGTAGCTGAAAAATTTAATTTATATGAAAAATGCCCCTCTATTGGCAATTAGGAATGCCACTATATCCTTTGCTAAAAAAACTTTGTTTGAAAATCTTGATTTATTATTATTTCAAAAAGATAAAATATGTTTAATTGGTAAAAATGGTGTTGGTAAGACTAGTTTAATTAATTTTATTGCTGGCAAGGTAGATGCTGATTGTGGAGAGAGGTGGGTTATGTCAAATGTTAAAATTGGCTATTTGCAACAAGATGAAAAGATTCCTGATGGCTTAAAGGTTTTTGATTTTGTAATCAATTCAATTCAATCTAGCTCTTTGGCTAAAGATTTTGTTGAGCATAAAAGCTATTTAATTTTATCAATTTGCGATAAATTAGAAGTTGATCCGGAAGCTTATACTGAGAATCTTTCTGGAGGTCAAAAAAGAAGGGTTAATCTTGCTAAGGCTCTTATTCTTGAGCCGGAAATTTTATTGCTAGATGAACCCACTAATCACCTTGATTTAAAACTAATCAATTGGCTTGAGAGTTATCTTTTAAGCTATAAAGGGGCATTAATAGTTATAAGCCATGATCGTAAATTTCTAGAACAAATATCGAATAAGGTTTTTTGGTTAAGATCTGGAAGTATTAAAATTAATAATTTTGGCTATAAAAATTTTGATGAATGGTCTCGTTTAATTATTGAGCAAGAGGAAAGAGAGTTGCATAACCTTAATAAGAAGGTGGAGCTTGAAAGTGGGTGGTTGCAAACTGGAGTTACAGCAAGAAGAAAAAGAAATATTGGTCGGCTTCATTATTTGCAAGAGCTTAGGGGTAAATTGGAGTTTCAAAAAAATATATTGAGAAGCAATTCCAATTCTATTAAAATACATAATTTTAAAATTGAAGAAGATTCTCCGCAGGTTATAATTTCTTTAAATAACATTTCTAAGAATTGGAATATTGAAAACAAGGAATCTTTGAATGATTTTGCTAAAAAAACAAAGAAAATTATTAATAATTTTTCTTTAAAAATTTTAAGAGGTGAAAAAATAGGGGTAATTGGACCAAATGGAGCTGGAAAATCAACTTTTTTAAAAATGTTGATCGGTGAAATAGATCCAGATTCTGGAACTGTAAAAAGAGCTATAGATTTAAGTTTTTCTTATTTTGACCAGATGCGATCCAAAATTGCAAACGGTTCAACGATTAAAAATATTTTATGTGAATCTGGTGGAGATCATGTCTTGCTGGCAAATGGCAAAACTAAGCATATTTGTGGATATATGAAGGATTTTTTATTTGACCCTAAAGATATAGATACAAGAGTAGATACTCTTTCTGGGGGTCAGCAAAACAGGCTATTATTGGCAAAAATTCTTGCTAATCCTGGTAATTTTTTAATTTTAGATGAGCCTACCAATGATCTAGATATGGATAGCTTAGATCTTTTGCAGGAATACTTAGTTTCCTATCAAGGGACTATGATTGTTGTGAGTCATGATCGTGATTTTCTTGATAATGTTGTAACTAGTGTTATTGCCTTTGAAGGAGAGGGTGAGGTTTTTCAAAATCTTGGTGGATATAGTGATTATGTTGATTATGTGCAAAAATATCGAAAGTCTGAATTTATAAATCAAGCGAACAAGAATTCTCTTGCAATTGGTAAATTTAATACAAAATCAAATTCTAGTTCAAAAATTGGTCTTAGTAATAAGCAACTTTTTGAATTAGATAAAATAATCGTTAAAATTGATAAATTAGAGCAAGAAATTGCATTTTTAACTAATCAATTAATTGAAAATGCAGATATAAAACAGGTTCAGGATATTTCTAACAAGATAGCAAAATTGCAATTAGAACTTGATAGTGCGGAAAATAAATGGATGGAGTTGGAGAGTTTAAAGGGAAATTAGTTGAGATTAGAGCTTGCTCTATTTTTCTAAAAAAAATAAAATCAAGCTAGACTTTAAACTAACTGCCATGTAAAATATGTTGATTATTTTCCTAAAATTACAAATATTTTTAATTTATAATGTCTAAAAAATTGCACGAAGACAAGCAAAATGAGAGTTCTCAACAAAATTTAAACGACTATTCTTTGCAGTCAAATTTAGTAAAGTCTGGAGAAGATAATATTATGACCATTAATTTTGGTCCGCAACATCCGGCTGCACATGGTGTTTTAAGGCTAATTCTTGAAATGGATGGTGAGGTGATTAAAAGAGCAGATCCCCATATTGGTTTGTTGCATCGCGGTACCGAAAAATTAATCGAGCACAAAACCTATTTACAGGCAGTTCCTTATTTTGATAGGCTTGATTATGTTTCTCCAATGTGTCAGGAGCATAGTTTTGCTCTTGCTGTAGAAAGCCTGCTTGGCTGCACTATACCATTAAGAGCTCAATATATTAGAGTTTTGTTTTCTGAAATTACTAGAATTCTTAATCACATTATGGCAATTACCACTCAGGCTCTTGATGTTGGGGCGATGACCCCTTTATTGTGGCTATTTGAGGAAAGAGAAAAAATGATGGGTTTTTATGAAAAAGTTAGCGGTTCAAGAATGCATGCTGCCTATATAAGGCCTGGTGGAGTTCATCAAGATTTACCAAACGGACTTGCTGAAGAGATAGCTGAATTTGCTATTAACTTTCCAAAGAAGCTTGATGATGTTGATAATCTTTTGACTGATAATCGTATTTTTAAACAAAGAATGGTTGATATTGGGGTCGTGACTGCGAATGAAGCATTGGCTTGGGGTTTTTCTGGACCAATGATTCGTGGCTCTGGTATTGCATGGGATCTCAGAAAAAGCCAGCCTTATGAAATATATGGCGAGCTTGATTTTGATATACCAATAGGTAAAAATGGAGATTCATATGATCGCTATTTAATTAGGGTTGCCGAAATGAGGGAATCAATAAAATTAATTAAGCAATGTTTAGAAAAAATGCCTAAAGGCGAAATTGTTGTTGATGACCCAAGAATTTCTCCACCAAAAAGAATGGAAATGAAAACTGAAATGGAGGCAATGATTAACCATTTTAAGCTTTACACAGAGGGCTATAGAGTTCCTGCTGGAGAAGTTTATAAAGCAGTTGAAGCTCCTAAAGGCGAGTTTGGAGTTTATCTAATTTCTGATGGCTCAAATAAACCTTATCGTTGCAGAGTTAGAGCTCCAGGATTTGCCCATTTGCAAGCTCTAGATTTTATGGTAAAGGGGCATATGCTTGCTGATGTTGTGACTATTATTTCAACTCAAGATATTGTTTTTGGAGAAGTTGATCGCTAGAATTTGTTATTAATCTGAAATTGAAATTATTTAGAACGCCATTATGACAAATTTAGAATTGGCAAATTTTTCTGTTAAAGAAGAATTTAGTAGAGGTCGTTTATATAACGAAAACTATCAAGATAATAAATATCGCTCAATATTTGGCAGAGATAGAGATAGAATTATCAATTCTTCTGCTTTTAGAAGATTGCAATATAAGACTCAAGTTTTTGTTAATCATGAAGGAGATCACTATCGAACTCGCCTTACTCATTCTTTAGAGGTTGCTCAAATTGCTAGATGGATAGCTGGGGGGCTTGGTATTAATAAAGATTTAGCTGAAATAGTTTCTCTTGCTCATGATATAGGTCATCCTGCTTTTGGGCATGCAGGAGAAGAGGCTTTAAATGAAAAGATGGAAAAAATCATTGATGAAAATGGTAAAAAGTTAAATTTTTCTCATAATGCCCATACATTAAAATTAATAACCAAAATAGAGACTAGATTTATTGATTTTGAAGGTCTTAATCTTTCTTGGGAAATATTGGAAGCAGTTGTTAAGCATAATGGAGCATTTATTTACCCTAAGGTTGCTGAAGAATATATTGTTAAATATAGCAATATTCATGATCTCGAATTGCTTTTGTCGCCAAGTCTTGAGGGTCAAGTATCTGCAATAGCTGATGATATAGCCTATAATAATCATGATTTAGAAGATGGTTTGAGGGCTGGTTTATTTGATGTTGAAGAGTTGTTTGAATTGCCGTTAATTGGTAGAATTTATCTTAATATTTTAGAAAAACATCCTAAAATTAAGCGGGAAATATTGGTTGGCGAGGCTAAAAAAATCATTACTTTAGAGATGGTTGTAAATTTAATTGAATCTAGCAAAAAAAATCTTAGCGATAACAAAATAAAAGATCTTGAGGAGGTTAGATTATTTAAGGATTTTTTAATTAATTTTGATAATTATTTTCAAGAGGTTCAAAGAATTATTAAAGGTTTTTTAATGAAAAAAATGTACCGACATCCTGTTGTTAATCAAATGACTAAAAATGCCAAAAATATCATCTCTACTATTTTTGATTTTTATTTTAATAATCCTCAATTTTTACCTCCAGATTTATTTATCAACAATATTACGGGTGAAGAAATTATCAATCTTAATAATATAAGTTTAGTTAAAAAAGCAGAAATTGTTAGAGATTATATTGCTGGAATGACCGATCGTTTTGCGATTAATGAATATAAAAGAATAACAGATAGCTAAATGGCAGATTTTTTAATAAATCCATTTTTGGCATTAATTTTAATTTCTATAATTTGTGGAATGTTAGGTAGTTTTGTGCTTTGGAAAAACCTTTCTTATTTTGGTGATGCAATTTCGCATTCAATGCTTCTCGCGATTGCGATAGCATTAGTTCTAAAAATGAACTTATGGTTAGCGATGCTTTTAATTGCTGGATGTATGATTATAGTGATGAGATATTTTATCGATAATAAATATTTAAAAAATGATACTATATTAGCGATTACAACCTATTGTTTTGTTGCTTTGGCATTGTTGTTTGCGGATTTAAATGGGGGAGTAAAATTTAATAATT
The DNA here is from genome assembly GCA_021298605.1 of Rickettsiales bacterium. Lineage (GTDB taxonomy): Bacteria > Pseudomonadota > Alphaproteobacteria > Rickettsiales > UBA1997 > JAJTDS01. The sequence continues at coordinate 27,065 of JAJTDS010000005.1, read as the reverse complement.
ATATTTTTGGTGAGGTTTTAACTGCCAATAAAGGCGATTTAATTGCCTTATTTCTAATTTTAGCTTTAACAATTTTATATCTTGCAATTGCTTTTAGAAAAATTTTACTAATTAGAATAAATGAAGATTTAGCAAAAATTAAAAATATTAAAATTGATTTTTGGCGGATATCGTTTTTGTTTTTATTGTCATTGTTAATTGCATCAGCAATGCAAATTGTTGGGGTTTTATTGCTTACTGCAATGATGATTATCCCTTCTGCGGTAGCAAGAATAACAGCAAACTCTCCCTTGCAAATGATTATAATATCGGTTGTTATTAGTTTAATATCTGCAATTGCTGGCTTTTATTTTGCAGTAAAATTTAATCTAAATGCAAGTGCAACAATGGTTGCAATAATAGGCTTGATATTCATTGTCAATAATTTAATTGTAAAATTAAAAAAATGATACAAAATATCAAAATTCAAAACAAGTTTTTACCCTAAGCTTTTTATTATCAATATAAGGAACAATTTATGAATAAAATTTCGATAAAAAACCCAGTGGTTGAGTTGGATGGCGATGAAATGACCAGAATAATTTGGCATTTTATTAAAGAAAAGCTAATTTTGCCTTATCTTGATCTTGATATAAAATATTACGATCTAAGTATTTCCAATAGGGATAAAACCAACGATCAGATTACGATTGATAGTGCAAATGCTATAAAAAAATATAAAGTTGGCATAAAATGTGCAACTATAACTGCCGATGAAGCAAGAAAAAAAGAATTTGGTTTAAAAGAGATTTGGAAGTCACCAAATGGAACAATTAGAAATATTCTTGATGGAACGGTGTTCCGTGAGCCAATAGTTTGCAAAAATGTTCCTCGCTTGGTTAGCAATTGGAAGTCTCCAATTATTGTTGGGAGACATGCTTTTGGCGACCAATATAAGGCCACTGATTTTGTAATTCCCGGGCCTGGAAAATTAACCGTAAAATTTACAGGAGATGATGGTTCAATTATTGAAAAAGAGGTGTTTAAGTTTGATGGTTCTGGGGTTGCAATGGCAATGTATAATGTCGATGAATCAATTAAAGGTTTTGCTTATTCTTGTTTTAATTTGGCTTTGCAAAAAAGATGGCCTCTTTATTTGTCAACAAAAAACACGATTCTTAAAAAATATGATAATCGCTTTAAAGAAATTTTTCAACAAATTTATGATAGCGAATTTAAGGAGAAATTTACCTCTCAAGGCATAGTATATGAACATCGTTTGATTGATGATATGGTTGCTTCTGCCTTAAAATGGAGTGGAAGCTTTGTTTGGGCTTGCAAAAATTATGATGGCGATGTTCAATCTGATTCAGTGGCTCAAGGTTTTGGTTCGTTAGGCTTAATGACTTCAGTTTTAATTACCCCTGATGGTAACATAATGGAGGCAGAGGCGGCTCACGGAACTGTTACAAGGCATTTTCGTCAGCATCAAGCTGGGAAGTCAACCTCTACTAATCCAATTGCTTCAATATTTGCTTGGACTCGTGGTCTGTCTTTTCGTGCAAAGCTTGATAATAATCAAGATCTTGGTGATTTTTGCAATGTTCTTGAAAGAGTTTGTATCGAAACAGTTGAATCTGGGAAAATGACAAAAGATCTTGCCGTTTGTATTAATGGTGAAGATGTTAAGCATGGCAAAGACTATCTCTATACAGAAGAATTTCTTAATGAAATTAATAACAATTTACAAAAATCTTTAAAAATATAAATAGTGGATAATCTAGAAAATAAATCGCAGAGCGATTTTAGTCAATAAAATAGGTCTCGCAAAAAAATGCCCTTAGTTATGAAGAGTGTTTAAAAATTGAGAAATAGACAGAAAAGCTAATCAAAATAATGTTGGCAATAAATTGAAAGTTAAAATTCTTTCCCAACTAAATTTAAATCATAAAATCGTTAAAAAATAATTGTTATGTCAATAATTACTCGTTTTGCTCCTTCGCCAACTGGATATTTGCATATTGGTAGTGCTAGAACAGCATTATTTAACTATCTTTTTGCTAGAAAAAATAATGGTAAATTTTTGTTAAGAATTGAAGATACCGATCAAAAGAGATCCACGGATTTAGCAATTACAGCAATCTATCAAGGTCTTGAATGGTTGGGTCTTGATTATGATGGCGAGGCGGTTATTCAATCGCAAAATATTGCAAGGCACCGCGAGGTCGCATATAAATTACTTGAAAATAATCAAGCATATTATTGCTATACTAGTGTAGAAGAGTTGTTGGAAATGAGAGAAAAGGCGGAAAAAAGAGGGGAGGTTTTTCGTTTTAAAAGTGAGTGGCGAGATAAAAGCCCATCTCAGTCAACCGCAATAAAGCCCGTTATTAGAATAAAAGCACCTTTGCAAGGCGAAACCATTATTAATGACTTAATTCAAGGCGAGGTAAGGGTTAGTAATAATGAAATTGATGATTTAGTAATTTTAAGATCAGATAATACTCCAACTTACATGTTGGCTGTTGTAGTTGACGATTACGATATGAAAATAACCCATATTATTAGAGGAGACGATCATCTCACTAATGCTTTTCGACAAAAAATAATTTATCAAGCTTTAAATTGGAAAGTGCCAGAATTTGCTCATATTCCTTTAATTTATGGCAATGACGGGGCAAAAATGTCAAAAAGACACGGTGCTACTGCGGTTACCGATTATGCGGAAATGGGTTATTTGCCTCAAGCAATGAGGAACTATTTGCTAAAATTGGGTTGGTCTCATCAAAATGATGAAATTATTAGCGACAGTCAGGCAATAGATTGGTTCAATCTTGAAGCGGTTGGAAGGTCGCCCTCTCGATTTGATTTTGCCAAGTTGAACTTTTTGAATAAACATTATTTAAAAAACCTTTCTAATGATGAAATATTTTCTTTGATTTTGCCTAGCCTTAATAAGCAGATAAGCGAATCAGAGGTACAAAAAATTATCAAAGCAATTAATTTTTGCAAAGAAAGGGCCGAGACATTAACTGATCTTGTTTCAATAGTTGAGCCTTATTTTGATAATTGCAAATTTACGATTAATCAAGGAGATCAGGAGTTATTAATTAAAAACCAGCAATTACTAAATAACTTAAAACAATTGGTAGATTCCATTGATGATTGGGCTCACGATCAAATAAAGGAATATTTTAATAAATTTTGTCAAGAATATAATTTAAAAATCAAAGATTTTGCACCGATATTAAGAATAGCTCTGACTGGTTCTAGCTCTTCTGCTGGAGGTATTTTTGAGGTAATTGAAATTATTGGCAAAAGCGAATCCCAAAGAAGAATTAGTAATTTATTGTAATTTTCTTGAGATATTTAATTGGCATTTATATATTTATTTGCCCTAAAAATTCTTGACTTTTAAAAACTTGCATATTATAACTAATTCATATCTATGAAAAATTATATGAAACAATTTAAGAATATTATGGATTTCCTTAAAGTTTTTGCTTCCGAAGAAATTTGCCATAATTTTTTAAAAGATGTTTTGTGGGGTAAAAAAGAAAATGGCAAAAGAGCAAAAATATACTGTCCAAGATGTGTTTCAAACCATATTAACGAATTTGCAGATTTTAAAAGAAACCGTTGTTATGATTGTAAAAAAACATTTTCAGTAAGAGTTGGGACTATTTTTGATGATAGTAAAATCACATTACAGCAATGGTTTATGGCTATTTATTTAATAAACTCAAATAAAAAAGGTGTTCCAAGTACATATATAGCAAAAGAAATCGGAGTTACGCAAAAAACGGCGTGGTTTATGCTAAGTCGCATAAGAGAAGCTTGCAAAGATGAAAGTTTTGACTTGCCTTTTGACGGTATAGCTGAAATTGATAAAGCTTACTTGGATAGCAAGGAAGGTAATAAACACTCACACAAAAAAAGTTTAGCAGAAAAAACACTAGTGCTTGGGTTTGTAAATCGTGATACTGAAAAAGCAAAAGCAATGAAACATATTAATAAATATCTTAATGAATATTCAAAGAAGTATAATGCAAAAGATTTAACAAATGCAGAGTATTTTTACAGCTTGAAAATATTAACTACAAAATAACATACAAACAATTAATTTCAGCATAATATGTCCGCACAAGTAATAAGAGTTGAAAAAATACAAGATAAACAAATGAGCTTTGGTGAAGTGGTTGGGAAGTTGGCAAGAGTCAAAATTGCACCAATAGAAAAGTTTCAATCAAAAATTATCAATGGAGATGTAATTGAAGAATTAAAAAAACTCAATAAAAACCACAAATTTGATGTTATTATTATCGATCCGCCATATAATATTGGCAAAGATTTTGGTAATAACAACGATACAATGGAAATGGGCGAGTATATTAAGTGGTCAAAAAAATGGCTTGATTTATGTTTTGATGTTTTGGCAGATAATGGCTTGATTTATGTTTATGGCTTTCCTGAAATTCTTGCAAGGCTTGCTGTTGAATATCCAATTGAAAAACAAAGAATACTTGCTTGGCACTATACAAACAAAACAACTCCTTCCTCAACATTTTGGCAACGCTCTTATGAATCTATTTTATGTTTATGGCAGAATGAAAGACCAACTCTTGAAATAGACCAAATAAGAGAGCCATATACAGATAGCTATTTAAAATGTGCAGGAAAAGAAAGAAAAGACACAAAGGGAAGGTTTGGAAATAAAACTACTTTATATAAAGTCAATGAAGGTGGTGCCTTGCCTCGTGATGTAATTAAAATTCCTGCCCTTGCTGGTGGTGCAGGTAAAATTGAAAGGCACTTTATGTGTAAAACTTGCAACAATACACTGTATAAATCAAGTGAACTTAAAAAACACCAAGAACACGATATTTTACAACATCCAACACAAAAACCAATGGAATTAACAAAGAAATTAATGCAATCACGCATAAATGGCAACAATGGAAGGACACTTATCCCTTTTGTTGGCTCGGGTTCAGAGTGTGTTACAGCTAAAAATTTAGGTGTAGAGTATTTAGGAATAGAATTAAATCCTGAATATGTAGAGTATGCAAATAAATGGCTTAACATCATAGATTAGATATGTATAAATTAACAGATAGAATGTTGCAAGCACTTGAAAATGATTTGCGTAAATTTCACGAATTATTTCAAGGAGGCAGGTGCCACTTGGCAACTTGAAGAGCTTATTGCAAAAGCCATAAGAAGTGATTTTAATAAAAGTGAAAGGGTTGTTTGGAAGGGGAATGGACACGATATCGGTTGCGATATTTTGGTAAATGATAATGTTGAAATACAGATTAAATCTGGTGCAGTTGACAGTAAATATCTTACTTTATCAGGTCATAGATTGGGCAGGTTTAAGGGTAACTTACAAGAGATAACAAATTTCTTAAATCAAAATTTATATTTACTAATAGCAGTGCCGTATTATGATAAAGATTGTGAACTTGGTAAGTCGCATATTTATCAAATATTCTATTTGGACACCAAAATGTTAAAATTGAATGATTATGCAAAATGGAATGAAAAAAAAGGCAAAAAAGGTGGTGTATCATATTATGCAACTAATGATTTTGGTGTTGAGTTGTCGATACACCCAACTATGAGTTGGCAAATATGGTGGAATGTTCCATTAAATATTTTAACAGAAGAAAATAAAACACGATTAATTATTATTAATTAGAGCAATAAATATATAATTACCATTTAATTTCTGCTGGTTAATCTTTCAACCTCAACTACATTTCTTGAGGTTCTAAGAGAAGATAAAATTGTCTCAAGATGCTCGACTGTTTTAACTTCTAAATCCATCATAATTTCAAGATAATCTGCAGAGCGATTAATGGTGGTGATGCCTGAAATATTAACTTGTCTTTTAGCTACTATGCTACTTATATCGGCAATTGTTCCTGATTTATTTTCAATAACCAATCTAATTCTGCTTTGATAGATTTGATTTTGTAAATCTTCTTCATCTTTCCAACAAACATCAAGAACCCTTTGTTTATTGATGGCAAGTCTCTTTAAATTATGACAATTTTGATAATGTATAGTTACTCCTGTGCCAGTGTTGATGATTCCAACTATTGAATCTCCCGGAATTGGTTTGCAACAACCTGCATATTGTATTGCCATGCCCGAAACTAGGCCATTAATTGGTATTGAATAGCTGTCTTTTATTTTTCTTTCAAAGCTTTTATTGTTCTTAATGTTTTTTTTGCTTTCCTCGATATATTCTGGATAGGCTATTTTCAAAACTTCTTCGCGATGAATTGATCCTTCCGCTATTTTAAAACAAAGATCGGCGATAGTTTTTTTGTTAAAGTGAGAAAGTGTTTTTTCTAAAATTTTATCGTTAATTTCAAAATTTTTATTAATAAAAAATTTATTGATAATTGCTCGCCCCAAAACACTATATTCGCTAAATTTCTCATTTTTAATAAAGCTTTTTATTGCATATCTAGCTTTTGAAGTATTGACAAATTGTAGCCAATTAGGTGATGGTTTAGCATTTTTGGCGGTAATGATTTCAATCTGATCGCCATTTTCAATTTTTTGTTTTAATGGAGCGATAACCCCATTAACTTTTGCAGAGATGCAAGAGTTTCCAACTTCTGAATGTATTGCATAAGCAAAATCCACTAAAGTTGAATTAATTGGAAGGTTAAAGATATCGCCATTTGGGGTGAAGCAAAAAATTTGGTCGGAATGTAGAATTAATTTGTGATTTTTTAGCACTTCACTTGCTGATTCGGAATTTTCAAATAATCCAACCAATTCTCTTAACCATCTATATTGCTTGGTTTCATTATCTAGTGAATTTTTAAGATTTTTATGTTGGGCAACGGTTTTGTATCGCCAATGAGCCGCGACCCCCAATTCAGATATTTCATGCATTTGATTATCGCGGATTTGAATCTCAATTTTTTTGTTAAAAGGTCCAAGAATAACTAGGTGTAAGGATTGGTAGCCATTTTCTTTTGGGGTGCTGATGTAATCTTTAAAACTACCCGGAATCATTTGATAATTAGAATTAATTATTCCTAGGGCTTTGTAGCAATCTGCAATATTTTCAACGGTAATTCTAAATGCCATTATATCGTGCAAATTGTGAAATCCAATATTTCTTTTTTGCATTTTTTCCCATATGGAGTAAGGTTGTTTCTGTCTTCCGCTGATTTTAAAAACTATCTCTTCTTTATTGAAAATATTATTCAAATCATTAATTATTTTGTCGGTTAAATCTTTGGTTTTTTCTTGTAATTCTGCAAGTCGATTAATTATATAATTTCTTGCTTCTGGCTCAATTATTTCAAATGCTAAATCCTGTAATTCATCTTTAATTTTATTTAACCCTATTCTTGATGCTAATGGGGCATATATATCAAGGCTCTCTCTTGATTTTTTTATCTTTTTTTCTTTAGATGGAACAAAATAAAGAGTTCTCATATTGTGTAAGCGATCAGCTAACTTTATTAACAAAACTCTAATATCTCTTGACATTGCAATGGTTAGCTTGCGAAAATTTTCAGCAAATTTTTCATTTGTAGGAATGACTTCAAGCTTTCCAAGTTTTGTAACACCATCAACAAGATTAGCTATTTCCTCGCCAAAAATTTTCTTAATTTCTTCGAGGCTTATTTCTGTATCTTCAACGACATCGTGAAGTAGAGCAGTTATTATTGAGCTTTGATCTAGTTTTAACTCAATTGCAATTTCAGCGACGGCAATCGGATGTGAGAAATATGGCTCGCCAGAATGCCTTGTTTGGTTTCCGTGAGCCGTTCTTGCAAAAATATATGCTTTTGTTATTAAGGATTCATCAATATTTTGATGATAGGATTTAATTTTATTGATGAGATCAAGGTGAGAAATCATTGTATTTATAAGTTTTATTTTTTATTTAAACTTCTTTTTTTGCTAAGAAAAATTTAGTGAATTTTTTATTTTTTATCTTTCTGAGCAAGAAAAAGCTCGCGAATTTTTATCATTTTAGCAAATCTTGAAAATGCAAAAAGCAAACTGTAAATTATACCTTGGCTTCCGTAGCAAATATATCTTCTAATTATTAATGCTTTAAAAAATGCTAAAATTGGAGAGGTTATAATTTTTATCGTAGAAACATTTTTTCCTTTCTTCCAATTATCCATAGCTTGCAACTCTGAATAGAAATTGATTTTTTCTATCCAGTGCTTAAATGACCTAAAAGACTGATGGTAAATAATATTTTGACATTGACCAATTTTATCAATTGAAGTTTTGTCTTTTAGTAAAACTGAATCGTGAACCGCACTGGTGCTGAATCCTGCATATTTCGATTGATATAATCTTAGTTGATTGTAGTAATAAGCAAACTTGTTTGGCTTTTCTTCAAAGCGAAATTTATTAACAATTTTAATTTTATAGCCAATTAAATCTTGTTTTTGATGATTAATAATTATTTGTCTTATTTCTTCCGCTAACTCTTGAGAAACCTCTTCATCTGCATCAATATTTAATATCCAAGGGTTAAGACATTTTTGTTCGCCAAAAACTTTTTGCTCTCCAAATCCATTCCATTGATTGAAGAATACTTTTGCTCCAAGTTCTTGTGATATTTTACAAGTATTGTCAGTACTTCCAGAATCAATAACAATAATTTCTTCGGCGATATTAATTACAGATTTAATGGTTGTCGCAATTCTGTCTGCTTCGTTTTTAGTAATAATGAAAACTGATAATGGAATTTTATTCATTTTTTGTTTATAATAATTTTTTTAAGAAAATTTTTAAGAAAAAAACCTTGCAAAAATTGATTTTGGTAATTATTTTTTAGATATCAATAACACATAATTAATCAATTAATAGCTTATTTGCAATGAAAAATTCTATGAAAAAAACTATCGCTATAGCAATAGCAATTCTACTTGTTGGTTTTACGGCTTTTGTTATCAAAAATTATCAAAATCATCTTAAAAAAAGAGATCTTCAGCAAAATGAAAAATTAAATGAAGATAAAAATTTTTTAAACAAAGATGCTGAAATCAAAGCACAAGGCGAAGAAAAAGTCAATCAAGCTATTGATAAAGACAATCAATCGGCATCTATTGATTCTTCTGCAATAAACGAGGTTAGCAAGTCAAAAATTTTACAAATCAGAGCTGATGATTTTATCGTTGGCGATAAAAATGCTAAAATAACAATAATTGAATATGCTTCTCTTTCTTGTCCTCATTGTGCCAATTTTCACACAGAAGCTTTTGATAAGCTAAAAGCAGAATATATTGATAGTGGTAAGGTTGTATTTATTCACCGTGATTTCATTCTTAATCAACCCGCTTTAATTGCATCAATGTTTGCAATATGTCAGGCTGAAGATAATGCAAGTAATGCAGTTGAAAAATATTATTCAACTTTAAAGGCGCTTTTTAAAACTCAAGGATCTTGGGCTTTTGATCCTAAATTTATTGACAAATTAAAATCAATTGCTCAACTAGATTCAATGACTTCAGAAAGATTTACCGCTTGCATTAATAACAGCAAGTTGCAAGAAAAAATTCTGAACAATTTTATTGAAGCAAGAAAGGCTTTAAAATTAGAATCCGCTCCTACATTCTTTATTAATGGCGAAGTTTCTCAAGGTTATGTTGATTACTTGACAATTAAAAAAATTATTGACCGCCAATTGGCGGAGCCTAAAAAGTAGGTTTAAATATTACTAATCTATAAAGCTAAAATTCAGTGTCAACAAAAATAGAATTATGCAATTTGCATAAAAGATTCGGATCTAAAAATGTTCTAAATGGAGTTGATCTTAAGGTTAAGAAAGGTGAGTCTTTGGTTATTTTAGGTGGCTCAGGAACTGGAAAATCTGTTTTAATAAAAATTATTGCATCAATTATTGAGCCAGATTCTGGTTCAATTTTTATTGACTCGGTAGATTTTCTTAAGGCTAAGCAGTCGCAGAAGCAAAAAATTATTGATAAGATGGGTTTCTTATTCCAAGGTGGTGCTCTCTTTGATTCGCTAAAAATATGGGAAAATGTTGCTTTTAGATTGTTAAATCAAAATAAGGTTAATTTAAAAGATGTTCGTGAAATAGCGATTGAAAAACTAACAATGGTTGGCTTAAATTCAAGGGTTGCGGATGCTTATCCTTCAGAGCTTTCTGGCGGTATGCAAAAAAGAGCTTCACTTGCTAGGACTATTGCTAGCAATCCAGACATTATATTTTTTGATGAGCCTACTACTGGTCTTGATCCAATAATGTCAAATGTTATTAATGATTTAATAGTTGATAATTCTAAAAGATTGGGAGCGACCACTATTACTATTACTCACGATTTAGACTCTGCACAGAGAATAGCAGATAAGGTTGCAATGTTATATAATGGAAAAATTATTTGGCTTGGTAATGTTGAAGATGTTATGAATTCTGGAAACCCTTTTCTTGATCAGTTTGTTAATCGTAGGCCGGAAGGTCCAATTAAATTTTAGATAGCATTAAAATAAAATTTATTTATCCGCAAAATGCTAATAAGATATAAAAATATTCTAAAAAACTGTCGCTATTTGCTTGAATATGTTATTGTTAAATTTACTTTATTGCTTTTTGTCGTTATAGGAATCAAGAATTCTGCAAATTTAGCGGCGAAAATTGCAAAAATAATAGGCAAAAGAATGGCGGTTAATAATCTTGCCTATAAAAATTTAAGCTTTGCTTTTCCAGAATTAAGTGAAGAAGAAAAGAATAATATATTAGCTAAAATGTGGGATAATCTGGGTAGGGTAGTTGGAGAATTTTTTTATGTTGCTGGTTGTAAAGTTGAAAAAATCAAGCAGTTTACAAGTTTTAGTGAAGAATCACAAAAGAACTTAGAGTTCATAATTGAAAATTTTGCTAAAAAAAATATTGGTGGCATAATATTTTCAGGACATATAGGGAATTGGGAGGTTGGTCCAAAATTTTTAATCAATTCAGGTATTAATGTTTCTACGGTATATCGTCCGCTCAATAATTTATATGTTGAAAATATTACCGCCGCTATTCGTGGTTCGGAGTTGATAAAAAAAGGAGTGAGTGGCAGTAAAAAAATTATTGAAAAAATAAAAAATGGCGGTTTTGTAATTATTTTGGTCGATCAAAAAGTTAGCGAAGGTCAAGCAATTGATTTTTTTCATAAGCCGGCAATTACCACAACCTCTCTTGCAAGAATAGCTCTTAAATATAATGTGCCACTGATTCCTGCTTATGTAACGAGAATTGGTAAGAGGAGTGAGTTTTTGGTAACGGTGGAAAAGCCACTTGAACTAGATAATCTTAAAAAATCAAATCAAGAGCAGATAATTAATGATATTACTCTTTTAATTAATAAAAGATTAGAAGTCTGGATAAGAAAAAATCCAGAGCAATGGTTCTGGGTTCATAATCGTTGGAAGGGATAGTTAGATGGTTGAAAATTATTTAATGCTATTTTTTGATAGTTTATTCTCGGCAATAATAGTGCCACCAAGAAGAGAGTCTGTGTTGCCCGTAATTATTGCTTTGCAAAATAATAGATATCAATTAGAGTTGATTGCTCTCTTGGCTATATTAGGAAATGTTCTGGGTTCAGTATTTAATTGGTTTATTGGTAGATATTTTCTTTTTATTAGAGAAAAAAAAGTTCAAGCTAACAATTTAGAAAAACATCAAAAGCTTTTGATGAAATATATGCATTTTTTGATTCCGTTTTCTTTTTTATCTTTAATTGGTGCTCCTTTATGTTTTGTTGCTGGTTTTGTTAGAATTAAATTGCTTAATTTTTTGCTTTTATTAATTTTAGGAAAGTTAATATATTATAATTTATTAATATTTTGTGGTTTAGATCTTGATATATCAAGATTTCTATAAATATATCTTATAAAAATTCATCAATTAAATAGCTTTAAATGAGTCTAAATTTTAACAATCAACAATTTTATAATTTTGCCAGTCAAAATAAGTCAACAATTTTATTTAAGAAGTTAGCCAGCGATCTTATAACTCCAGTTCTTGCATTCTCAAAATTAAAGACTAATTTTGAGAATTATTCATTTTTATTTGAGTCAGTTGAGAAGGGTAATAATAAGGGTAGATTTTCTTTGATTGGTCTAATGCCAAGCAGGATATGGAAAACGGTTGATGGAGTTGCTTATATTAATAATAATCATAATTCTGAATTTCAAATAGATAATAAAGGCTCTGTTATTGAAAGTTTGAGGAGTTTTATTAAATCTTCTCAATTTGATTACGATGAGTTAAATAAAATTTATGCTGATCAAAGGGGGGTTTTAGAGGCTATAAATATGGCATCTGGAGTTTTTGGATATGCTAGCTATGATCTAGTAAGATTTTTTGAAAATATTCCTAACAGAAATTTGCCCGATCCAATTGGAATACCTCAATCTATTTTTATAAAACCGCAAATAATTTTAGTTTTTGATAGTTTGTTCGATCAGCTATTTATTTGCTCGCCAGTGACTGAATTTGACAAGACATATCAAGAAATAAAAGATTTAATTGAAAAAATAGAATCAATCATTTTTTATGAAGATCGTGCTAAGAAAAAAATTGATGAAAAAATTATTAACAAGATAAATCATTATCAATTTAAATTTACAGCTAATGTTGATGAAAAAATATATTGTGAAATGGTAAAGAAGGCAAAAGAATATATTGCAAATGGGGATGTATTTCAGGTATTGCCTTCGCAAAGATTTGTTGCTGAATATCCAGAATTTTTAGATGAATTCGATTTTTATCGATCCTTGAGAATAGTAAATCCATCTCCATTTTTATTTTACTTTAAATTTGATGATTTTGTAATAACTGGCTCAAGCCCTGAAATTATGGCATCTTTAAAAGATGAAGAAATCACTATTCGTCCGCTTGCAGGAACAAGAAAAAGAGGTGCAAATAATGCAGAAGATAAATTAATTGCTCAAGAGTTGTTAAAAGATGAAAAAGAGTTAGCTGAACATTTAATGTTAATTGATCTTGGCAGAAATGATGTTGGTAGAGTTGCAAAAGCTGGTTCGGTGGCAGTAACTGAAAAAATGTCGATAGAAAATTATTCTCATGTAATGCATATTTCTTCAACTGTTAAAGGTAAATTACAAAGTGGCTTTGATGCACTCGATGTTATGATAGCAGGCTTTCCTGCTGGAACTGTAAGTGGTGCTCCGAAAATTAGAGCGATGGAAATAATTGAAGAAATAGAGCCAGAAAAAAGAAGTTTTTATGCTGGTTGTGTTGGCTATTTCGCAAGCAACGGTAATAGCGAAACTTGTATAACTCTTCGCTCCGCCTTGTTTAAAAATAATAAAATTTATTTACAATCAGGAGCTGGTGTAGTTTTTGACTCGGACCCTAAATCAGAATATCAAGAATGCCTTAATAAAGCAAAGGCTTTAATGGTCGCTTGCGATAAAATCAAAGATTTTTTTAATTAAATTAGAAAAGACTAATTTGTTAATTTAATGACTCTTCCATTCTATTGATTTTAGATCTACTCCTTCTTGCATCATTTCCCATAATGGGCTCAATTCTCTTAATTTTTGAATTTTACTTCTAACTAAGTTAATTGCAAAATCAATTTCTTCTTCGGTGGTAAAGCGACCAATTCCAAAGCGAATTGAGGTGTGAGAAAGCTCTTCAGCTACTCCAAGTGAATGCAAAACATATGAAGGTTCAAGAGAAGAGGAGGTGCAAGCAGAACCTGAAGAAACTGCTAAATCTTTGATTGCCATAATCATTGACTCACCTTCAATTCCTGCGAAACTAAGATTTATATTGCCAATATATCTTTCATTTTCTTTCTCAAGAGCTGGTCCGTTTAGATATATTGATTTTTCTTCCATGATGCCACTAAAAAATTTATGAGATAGCTTTTTAACATGTTCATAATCTTTTTCCATTTCTAGATTTGCAATTCTTGCAGCTTCTCCAAATCCGGCAATTATAGAAGTTGGTGCGGTCCCAGATCTGATGCCTCTTTCTTGTCCGCCACCGCTGAATAATGGTTTGATTCTAACTCTTGGTTTTCTTCGAATATAAAGAGCTCCTATTCCCTTTGGTCCGTAGATCTTGTGCGCGGATATACTCATAAGATCAATATTTAAGGCCTCAACATCTAATGGAATTTTTCCAAAAGCTTGTGCTGCATCGGTATGAAAAAATATATTTTTTTCTTTGCATATTTTTCCTATTTCTGCTAATGGTTGAATGGTGCCTATTTCATTATTTACCGCCATCACTGAAATTAAGGCAGTATCCTCGCAAATTGCTTCTTTGAGTTTTGTTATATCAATTAATCCATCATTTTTTACGGGTAAAAAAGTTACTCTAAAACCTTCTTGCTCTAAATCACGACAAGAGTTTATGACACATTTATGTTCGGTTGCAACGGTAATAATATGCTTTTTTTGACTTTCATAAAATTTTGCCACTCCCTTTATTGCTATGTTGTTTGATTCTGTTGCTCCAGAAGTGAAGAATATTTCTCTGCTATCTGCTTTAATAACTTCCGCTACTTGATTTCTAGCATTTTCAATTATTTCTTCAGCTTTCCAGCCAAAAGAATGGGTTCTGGAATGAGGATTGCCATAATCTTCTTGAAGAGACTTTGTTATTACTGCGATTACCCTTGGGTCAATTGGAGTTGTTGATTGATAGTCAAGATAAATTGGTTTTTTCATATTTTTAATTATTTAATATTTTAATAAAGATTTTTTCCATATTTCTATAAATTTATCAATTTCTTCGGCATTGTTATTGATTCCTAGGCTAATTCTTATTGCTCCGTCAATAAATTGCTCTTTTACTTGCATCGCTCTTAAAACTCTTGATTGATGAAGTGTTCCTGAAGAGCAGGCAGAGCCTCCGCTTACCATAATTTTATTTAAATCAAAATTTATTATTTCACTTTGATTGTTGCTATTTTTAATCGAGTAATAGCTAGTATTACCGAGTCTTTTAGTATTTTTAGAAAAAATTTTAATTTTTTCTGATGCTGTTTTTAGCATTATCTCTTCTATATAATCTCTATATTTATTGATTAATGGCATTTTAGCAAGATATTTTTTACAATATTTGCAAGCAAGTCCTAGGCCATAAATTGAGGCGATATTTATGGTACCAGCTCTTTTAAATTTTTCTTGCCCTCCACCATAAATTAGAGGCTTAAAATCAAGACCTTTTCTTGTCAATATTGCTCCTGAACCTTGAGGGGCATAAAATTTATGACCAGAGATTGTTGCAAAATCA
Source organism: Rickettsiales bacterium (assembly GCA_021298605.1). Lineage (GTDB taxonomy): Bacteria > Pseudomonadota > Alphaproteobacteria > Rickettsiales > UBA1997 > JAJTDS01. The sequence continues at coordinate 11,803 of JAJTDS010000005.1, read as the reverse complement.
ATATTTAGATCTTCTAAATCAATATCTATTTTTGCGATTCCTTGAGATATATCACAATGAATAACTCCTTGGTAAGAATGAACTATTTTTGCAATTTTTTTTATATCTTGAATTACTCCCGTTTCGCTATTTGCAAGCATCATTGAGGCAAAAAAAATTTTGTTTGGAGATAATTTTTTAAATTGATGAATTTCTGTCTCAAAATTTTCAATGTCAAGCTCTCCAGATTCTAAGACCTTTATTTCAACAATGTTTTTATTACTTGGTCTGACATTATATACCGAATCATGTTCTATAGCTGAATAAAAAGCAGTTTCTACTTGTGAATTATGATTATTTAAAAATCCGTTTATAATCGTGTTATTTGCTTCGCTTGCTCCAGAAGTAAAGATAACTTCGTAGTTATTGGCATTAAGAGCTGATTTTATGTTTATTCTAGCTTCTTCGCAAAGCATTTGAGCCATTTGCCCCATTTGATGTATTGAAGAATTATTTAGTGGAATTTTGAATAAATGAAAAATTTCTTCAATTATTTCTGGGTCGGTTGCGGTAGTTGCATTATTATCAAAATAGATAAGATTATTAATTTTTTGATTGAAATCAGTGGTGGAGGGTTTATTTAGATTTTTACACTTCATCCTTATTATGTTAAGGTTATAATTAATTTTTAATGTTTGTTGATTGATTTGTCAAAGCTCTTTCAATATAAGAATAGATTAATAAATTTCAACTAATATTTTTTTAATTAATCTATTGTTTTCTAGATGATTAGGCAATTATTCCTTCTTCTGGTAATGATTCTAATAAATCCGCAACTACACCAAAGAGTAACTTGCGGATGAAAAACGAATTAAAACAAGTCATTCATAACATAAAAGTTTGGACTGTTTATTTAATTTTTGGAATTGTTATTATTTTAGTAACTTATCCATCCTGTGTTTACCTAAATAATACTGACGGCATTTTACGCCTACAACATATTTATGTTGCAATAGATTATTTGAAAGTGTATGGTATGCCTTCGACAATAGCAGGTTTATTAGTCTGGGTTTTTGTTAAAAAATATCCTCCGCCAGCACTAAATCAAACATTCCCTTATTTTTCCTATTATTATATCTGAAAGCAAACTCGTTCACATAAAGCTGCGAATGCTTCTTGCTGACATGGTAGTAAATCCAATAAACGCCACGCTTCAAATTTGACCAGAAGCCTTCAATTGAATTTGTGTGAGCATTATCACCTTTCTTATATTGACCTTTTGAGTTATTAACAACTTGTGCTGATATTGGCCGTAAAGCCAATAATAAGACCTGTGTTCGTCTGTCATAATTTGACTGTCTTTTCTTCACATTCTCGTGAATTTTAGCCATGATCGTATCGCGTTTCGCATCATCAATTACAGAGGCTCTAACCTCTTTGTCTCTTTTAAGCATTCCGTAGTGCAATTTTTTTCTCGATTGTATCTAATCGAAATAAAGTGTTCGATAATTTTTTGTTTGCTTGGGTATTTTTTCTTAAATTATTGAAAGTTCATACTTCGAGAGGATTTAAAGTTAGTAATAGCCTAACTGTAGAATCTAAATTTACCCTTCAAGGGATAATTACCGTTGATTTCAGATAATAAATTGATTGATTTGTTGAAAATAAAGTTAGAATATCTAAAGTTCTAAAATTTTATGGGCTAAAAACTTTACAAAACACAAAAATTTAACAATTTTAGAAATAATTGATATGGTCATAAGAATTACTGAGCCTTATACTGAAAATAAACAAGAAGACTTAATCGATCAAGAGGTTATAGTTGGAATTGATTTTGGAACCACCAATTCATTGATTGCAATGATCGGCGAAGATCGTGAGTTGCAATTTTTTGGGCAAAATGAAAAAAATATTCACCCTTCGGTTATTGAATTTGATGATTTAGGAAATATTTTGAATATTTCTAAAAGTTTAGATTTAAAAAATTCAGAACCTGAAAGTGCAAATAAAATTACGATATCTTCAATCAAAAGAATTTTTGGCAAATCATTTGAAGAGTCAAAGATTATTAACCCAAATTTGCCAATCATAAAATTAGAAGATGGTTCTACAGCTATAAGTATTGGCAATAGTTTGTTTAGCCCTTCTCAAATTGCTTCTTTTATTTTTCAATATTTAAAAAATTGTTGCGAAAATAGTTTAAAGGAATCAATAAATAAGGCGGTTATAAGTGTTCCTGCCTACTTTGATGAATCGGCAAAAAATGAGGTAAAATTATCTGCAAAGCTTGCTGGGCTTGAGGTGGTAAGAATTATCAATGAGCCAACTGCTGCCGCTTTAGCCTTTGGGATTGATGAAAAAATGCCGGGAACTTATTTAATTTATGATTTAGGAGGGGGGACATTTGATATTTCTTTGATAAAGATGGATCGTGGAGTTTTTAAGGTAATTGCAGTTTCTGGAGATAGTCAGCTTGGCGGAGATGATTTTGACAAAATAATAATTGATTATTTTAAAAAATTTGATATTTCATTAAATTATTTTGAAGCAAGAAGTATTAAAGAAAAATTAACGGATTCAGAAATTGTAAGCTTTAGAGGGGCTTCAATTAGAAATCAAGATTTTGAAAAAATGATTGATAATCTAATATCAAGAACAATTGATTTAACAACAGAATTATTAGATGATGTCGATATAGATTTAACAAAGGTTGATTCAGTATTAATGGTTGGTGGTTCAACGAGAATTCCAATGATTAAAAAAAGATTGTCAGATATTTTTGGAAATAATAAAGTTTTGAATCATATTGATCCTGATAGAATAGTTGCATCTGGTTGTGCTTGGCAGGCTTATAATCTTAATAATACTATAGAAAAAAATGAAGAAGTTAGTAATTTATTGATAGATGTTGTTCCTTTGTCTGTAGGAGTTGAAATGATGGGTGGAATTATTGATAAAATAATTAATCGCAACAGTGCCATTCCTATTATCGCCAAAAAAGAATTTACTACATTTGTTGATAATCAAAATGCAATTAGGTTTCATATAGTTCAAGGAGAGAGAGAATTGGCAAAAGATTGTCGTTCACTTGCAGAATTTACAGTAAGAAATATCCTTCCAATGAAGGCGGGAATAGCAAGAATTGAGGTTATTTTTCAAATTGATGTTGACGGTCTTTTAACTGTAAGAGCAATTGATAAACACACTAAATTGGAGCAAGAGATTATCGTTAAGCCTAGTTACGGATTAAATCAAGAAAAGGTTAAAGAAATGTTGATTGATGCTTTACAGAACTCAAAAAATGACATTAACCAAAGATTATTAATCGAATCCATTAACAATATTAATAGAGATATTGCGATTCTCAAAACGGATCTTGCAAATAAAAACTTAGAAATTGATGAATCTGATAGAAAAATGATTATTAGCGAGATTTCTAAAATTGAGGAAGTTATCAAGAATAATTCACTGTTAAAATCTGAAGAATTAAGAATTTTAATTTTAAAGCATCAAGATAATCTAATTAAATTATCTAGCGATTTAATACTAAATAAAGTAAATAATGTTTTAAAAGATAAGATTACTGGTCAAAAAATTGATTAAAATGAAATTAAAAGATATTAAAATACATTATTTTATTGCCATTATTTTAATTGCGATATTTGTTGCGGTAATTGATATTTATACTAAAAGATTGGCTTTTAATTATATCGATGAAATTGCTATAATTCAAAATCAATCTTCAGAAGGCTTTGCAATTGAAATTAATCCATTTTTAAATTTAGTAAAGGTCTGGAATCGGGGAATAAGTTTTGGAATGTTTAATTGGGCAGAAAATTCTCGCATAATTTTTACAATATTGCAATCTTTTATTGCATTAATCATCTTGATTTGGGGTTTTTTTAACCAACAAAAAAAAATGATTACTCCTCTTGGTTTGATTATTGGCGGTGCTTTTGGCAATGTTGTAGATAGGTTTTTAATGGGTGCCGTTGCAGATTTTATTGACTTTCATATCTATGATTATCACTGGCCAGCTTTTAATTTTGCAGATTCTGCGGTTTTTATTGGGGTGTCTTTGATATTATTATTCGATATTTTTACAAAAAACAAATCAATTTAATCGATGAAAAATCAATTTCTCAAATTAATAAAATATTTAATTTTTATTTTTCTTGTCGCAATTAATTTTTCTTGTACAAATAAACACAATCAGGATCCTTTAATAATTCCACCAGAATTTAACGATATACCATCTGAAGAAAGTCAAGAAAAAAAATCCAACATAAGCAAAACAAATTCTCTTAAAGAAATATTATTTGACGAATAATTCTTTCAAATAACAATTTTATAAATAAATTAAAATAATAGGTTGCAATTTCAATATTTGATTATAAATTAATTGATAGACTTTTCAGGTTAACTTTAGTTGCCTACGTGATGGAATGGTAGACATAACGGACTTAAAATCCGTGGGGCATTAGCCCTTGCCGGTTCAAGTCCGGCCGTAGGTACCAATTTATTTATTCTTATATTTATCTCTTAAAACTATTAGTTAATTGTTTTTTAGTTTCAATAATATTAAAAAATTATCCAAATACAATCATCAAAATATTAATCGTAATGCAAATTGGTTGATGAAGCTTAAAAAAATAATTCACAAAGCAATATTAATAATCACTTCCGCCCTTCTTCTTTCTTCTTGTGGAGGAGAACCATATTGTATAAATGCTAATGAGTTTGATAGTGATACGGCATTAGTAAACTCTAAAACCAACTCAATATTTGGTTTTTATAATAATTCTAATGGTGGCCAAATAATGAATTGGCAGGAAACTGGATATCAAACTAATGGTATGCCACTAATTATTAAAATAGATGGAGGTTGGAATCCTTGGGGAAGCAAAATAAACAAAGACTGTACATTTTGTTCAAAATTCATCTACAAAGAAGGTAATGCGAATGTTTCTACTGGTGGCGATAATTGTGTGTGTCCAGCTGGCATTGAGCCTCAAAAAGAAACTGATGCACCAGCAGGCACTGATTGCACGAAGACTAAAGATCAGCAAGATTCAGGGAGGTGTACTTGTAGAAAAGCTTTTTCTGATGATAAGCTTATTCCTCCAATAACGACTGCCATCAAAAATTACCAAGGTGTCGAGATTGAGATAAATTTTAAGCACTTTGCTTTAGATTATTTTAATAAAAATGAGGAAGAAAAAATAATCAAAGGATCTTGTTATTATAGGGCAGGGATGGGTCTATTTCTAGGCTTTTTTGATAATAATGGAGTGATGGCATCTGAAAATCCTTATCACTTATTTTCTCAAGAAGAAGTTTGTGATGTTGTTAGAACTAATGGAAAATGTCTAGATTCTGCTGGGCAAAATATTGCAAGCTACATATACAGGATAGGAGACCAAGATTCAACATCTCTTAATGTTAAAAACCCCCCTCTGAATAAGACTATAAAAATGACAATTAATGATAGTTATTATAGTGATAACTTAGGTTCTTATTCGGTAACTTTTTTGCAAGGCATAATGAAATATAAAGAATCTGGATTGCTTGAAAATCTAGTGATTGTTTTTGAGGATATAATGCTTGGTAAAGTTAACTCAAATGGCAAAAGGGAGGGTGGTTTTGTTAAGGGAATCTATAATGGTATAGTGCAAAGTTCTGTTTTTATTAGAATATTACAGATCTGTCTTTCTTTATATATAGTATTTTTTGGAATATCTGTAATTATGGGTGTTGTGGAGGTTGGAAAAAAAGAATTACTGCAAAGAATTTTAAAATTAGGATTGGTTATATTTTTTATTAATCCTACTAGTTGGATTAATTACGAGTCATATGTGATTACATTCTTTAAAGATGGTCTAGACTATCTTGTAAATATGGTTATGACTGCTTATGATTATCAAGCTGATAAAAGTTCTTTATCAGAAGTAGCAAAAATGAGTCGAGATCAATCTATAGGCAATTCAACTCGTTTTGCATTTGCTGACATAGTAATAAAGGCTTTATTTTCTAGCCCTGTAAGTAAAAAAATTTATGGCTTATTTTATGCTAGTCCAATAGGATTTATTGTGATATTAATGATATATGCATCAATAATATTCTTTATATTTGTTATGCTTACTGTTGCAATGTTTTATGTGGTAAATTTAATAAAGCTTGTTATAGCTCTAGCTTTGGGTCCAATATTTATAGTTTTTTCTCTCTTTTCTAAAACACAAGATAATTTTAAAAAATGGCTATCTTTTCTTGCGACAAGATCTTTTGAAATTTTGGTATTGTTTTTAGTGGCTTATATATTTTTAAAATAGTTTTGTTGAGTTATATAACTTTGATGATTACAAATAAAATTCCTGCTATTTGTGGTGAGATAATATCTGTTGGTGGTGTTTTTGAAAAAGAGAAGGGTTCATCTTCTGGCGGATCTTCTGCATTAGGTATGATGTTTTCTGCTGTTCAAGGAATTCAATCTATTGGAAAATCTGCAATTTCTGAGTCTGCACAACTTGTTTCATCAAGTTTTAGTACTGTTTTTTCTTCAGAAAATTTTCTTTCAATATCTAATATTTTATCATATCCAGCTCAAGCATTAAAAGGTCTTTCTAAATATCTTAATAATTATGCCAATAATACAAATTCAACTACGGGAAAGTTTACGGCCAATGTTATTGCTACTCCTTTTCGTTTAGGTAGTGCCATTTTAAATGCCCCTGCAACGATTTCTAAATATTTTAACGATAGACAAAAGAATGCTTTGATTGACGATAAAATGAATAAATTAGAGGCGGAATCAAAAGATAAAAATATGGATTCAGTATCAAAAGAAAAATTCTTTAGAAAAGAAATGGTAAAATTTGCTGAGGATAATGATTTTATTAATAGGGGGTTTGGGAGAAATGCAAATGATATGAAGTTAATTAATAAAAAGCTTGCGGATAAATTTATTAATAAAGATATGAAAAATAGGGCAAAAGAATTGTCTTCTCAAGGTATGTTTGGAGAAAGTCTAAAAAATCAATTACAAAAAGAATTCGGTAATAAGTCTTTATTTGATCCTCGTATTTTTGGTGCTGTTGCCGAAAAATCAAGCAAGGAAAATGCTAGGAAGTACCTGCAAAAAAAAGGGTTTTCCAATGATGATATTGATATGTATAAAAGTTATAAAAAATCTTTAAAAAATAATTCTAGCCTCTCTAATAATAGAAAAGAAATAACTAATTATTTTAAATCTTATGATGTAGATTCTGTTAAAGAAAAATACAATAAAGAAAGGGATTCTTATATATTAGCAAAAGAATCTTTAGAAAAAAACAAGAAAACAAATAAAAATTATAAAGAAGAATTGAAACAATTGAATAAAAGACATGATGAATCCATTAAAAATATTAAACAAGAATCGTTAGATAGTACAATTAATTCAAAATCAGATGAGCTTCTTAAATATAAAAAAGAGCTTCGTGATTATAATAATAAAACTAAACTCGTTGAATTTGATTTGATTAAAGGACCCAAAACAAATATTTCTGACAAAATATCATTTTCAACTAAGAAATTGCCATTTTTTAGCTTGGAAAAAGAAGTAAAAAGAGACATCAAAAAAGATATCTCCAAAACCATTGAAAAAGAATCTAAAAAAGACACCCTGCTTTCAAAAATATTTAAATATAAAAAAGATTCAAGCTCTGCTTTTTCTAAAGCTATCGATGGTATTAAATCTTATTTTTCTACTGGTGAAGCTTTAAAAAATTTAAAAGAAGAATTTCAAAAGAAAAAAACATTTGATGATGCGATGGATAAATTTGTTAAAGATTATGAAAAAAGAAAAAGTGAAAATATTCAAAAATATCAAAATGATTATCAAAATGAAATTGTTGACAATATATATATATACATAAATAATAATAAAGATAATTTGCCAAAAGATTTACAAGAGCAATTGAAGGGTTTTGAAATAGGTGGCGATAATAAGCTTGAAATCAATAATAAAGTAGGGATTAAAGAATTTATGGGTGCAGAAAAAGTGCAGACCGGCTTAGAAGGTGTTGTTGATCCATTATTAGGTGGTTCATCTAAGGAGGGCAAAAAAAATAATGATCCCGAAAAAAGCAAGCAAGAATCTATTCAAGAGCAAAAGAAAAAAGCTGAAGAAACTCAGGAGAAGTTAAAACAGTTCGAAGATGCTATGAATGAAAATGCAAATAACAAGCCTAACAATTAAATAAGCCATTAAAAAATGAAAAAAATATTTATAGTCTTGTCTTTGTGCTTGTTGTTTTCGTGTTCTAGTAACTCGAATATCAAGCACAATATGGCTATTTTAAAAGAAAAAGAGCCATCCCTAAAGCTTTCTAATAACTTTAATAGTTATTTAGCTCTTGAATATATTAATTTTGCTCAAGAGTTGCTGGCTGACAATAAACAAAAACTTTCTAAAAATAATAAAAAAAATATCATTAAAGTTATTGATAAAGCAATAAATGCATCTGGTAATAATGTTATTTTGCCAGAAGATCCATTGTTTACCAAGGCAAAAAATAATGAAATTACCGAAATGATAAGTGCTCAAAAAAGAATGGAGATGATATTAAGACCAGAAATAAAAGCTTTGCTACCAATTCAGTCAGCGCACTTATTCTATTCTTACGATTGTTGGGCAATAAAAGAAGCTGGAAATTTTGATGTTGCTCCTGAGCTTGCAAAGTGTAAATCTCGCTTTTATCAATTGATTTCGGAGCTTGAAGAATATTACGATAAAAGTAAGAAAATGGCATTAGAGCAGGCTTTTGAAAGCAAGAAGCCAGAGTTAAAAAAGTTTGAAATAGAATTTAATTATGATTCTGCAGAATTGAGTGATATTTCCAACTCCTCATTATCATCTTTAGTTGAATATTTAAAAGATAAGGGAGATAGAAATATAAGAATTATTTTAATAGGAAATGATGATGGCGGAATTAAGGAAATTAAAAGTGCAGTAATTGCTAAAAATAGAGTAATTGCAATCAAAAATTACCTAATAAATCAAGGTTTGCCAAATGGATTGTTGGAATCTTATAGTGACGGAGAAAATTTTCCTGATATAATTAGCAAAGAAGGCTATTTCAAGGTTAATCGCACAGTTGCTGTTTTTGTTGCTAGTGGTGGTTCTTTCTTAAAGAAAGATTCTGTTTTTGAGATTGAAAATGAGGTTTATCGTCAAGAATTATTAAAAAATAATTCAAATAGAAGGTCTGAAAATAAAAGCTCCGTATCTTTGGGTGGAGTTGTTGATGTTAGTGATTTAACTGTTAAGGATAAAAATTATAAGCTATCCGAGGAGGCAACTTCAATTGTTGATGATAAAAAAGAAATAAAAATTACTAAAAGTAGAAAAGTCAATAAAAAGAAAATCAAAAAAGATAGAAATCGTATTGATAATTAATTTGCAATATTCAGTTCCTTATTGCCGTTAGTAGATAATTCGAAACTAACTCACCTGTGTCATCCTAACCCCCTTACCGTCATCCCGACGAAAGTCGGGACCCAGCTTCCCCCTTTTTTTCTGGGTGTCGTTTTGCAACGGCATGACGATTGCTTTAGATAACTGCGGAATCAGCATTGATCTGTCTTTTTTTACCAGTTTATTTGTTCATTATTTCTTGAAAAACCCCCAAAAAACCCCCAAAAAACCCCCAAAAAACCCCCAAAAAACCCTTGGAAAATCTTGGGGATAAAGGGTTTGGAGCTAAATTGTTTGGAATTTAAGATTTTATGGGGCTGGAGGTGAATTTTTAGGTTGCCCTTAAGTGCAACCTGTTGTAATGAAGAAATAATCACGGCCGTTGAATAATGAGTTGAATGATTAGTTGAGCAATAAACAGCCGTGATTTTAAAATTCTTTTAATTACTGCCCCCTGAACAGCAAGAGAATATTGTGTCGAGCCATGAGCAGAATCTTTCATAACACTCTCTCTTTATTTAAATCACGGCAAGCGTTAAGAGGTTGTGTAAGGTGATCTTCTGGTATAACATTCTCTGATTGTTTTATTTCTTCAGCCGCTTTATCGATTATTTTATAAAGCTCTACTCTCTCTTTATTTAAATCACGGCAAGCGTTAAGAAGTTGTGTAAGGTGATCTTCTGGTATAACATTCTTCATTGCTTCAAAGGCGGCAAAATCATTCATTTGTCGAAGCAAAACTTCGCTGCCTAAAAATAAGTTTGCTTTATTTTTGCCAATTATATTCCTTGCCTCTCCTGGGCTATATTTTAGCCAGTTATGTAAGGCGGTTAAAGGTAAAAATGTTTCTTGTAATAAATTTTTTTTATCGATAAGAAAGTTTGCTGATAAAACTGGTCCTAATTGGTCATTTCCTTTATTAATTAAAGGTATTATTGCCTTTTCCATAAAAACATTATAGACTGCTAATAGTGAATATTTCTTTTCTTCGCTGATATCTTTTAGATTATCAATAACCAGTAAAAGTGCTTGATTATTAACTTGATTAGCAATATTAGCTCTGCAACCATCATTAACACCTAAAATAATAGCTTTAATAGCTTCTTGATTATTAGCAAGAATATAAAAGAAATTATTTTTATTGTTTGTGATTATGGTATTTAATTTATCTAAATTATCTTGAGTTAAATTTAGCCCTTCTGGAGCAATTAATTTAAGTAGAGCGTCATACTTGCCATCTGATGGAGATGATGCTTCTTTAATGTTTTTATCTTTTATCCCGTCAACAGATTCTTTAAAATCAGGTATTTCATTTAAAAATGGTAAAAATATTTTTGCTATTTCATTGAGATTAAGATATTGATTTTTTTAAGCTTTCTGGATCTTTACCAATTAAACTGGCAATATTATCAATTTCTCTGTTGTTTATGGTGTTAAATCCTATTGGTTGAAATGATGATTTTAATTGTTCTGCTACATCTTCTTTTAAAGATGAGGCAATAATTGTATTATTATTAAAGAAATCACAAAAACTAATTAAAGATAGAGGATTTTTCTTTTTTAGTTGATCAATATCGCTATTTTGAGGATTATTGCCATAGATAAACTTGGCAATATTAGTAATTTCTTTTTCTTTTATAACATCTTCAACTTTTTTATTTTGTAACACTGATTTAAGTGAGCTATAATATTGTGGAATTTGATTTTGTAAATTATTAAATAAATCTTTATTAGTAACAATTCCTTCCATCTTAGCTTTTGCTAAAATCTCTAAATAAATATCCTCGGTTTTTATCTCATCAAAACCACAGCTAAGAAAATTATCTTGATTAATAACTCTTTTATTTATTGCTTCAAGAATCAATTCTTTCTTACAGTAGTCATCTTGATATAAATTATTATTAAGTGTTTTGAAATCTATAACTACAGTTTGCGGTAATCCTTTAAGTAAGTCGCATATTGAGTTAACGTTATGATGAAAATCATTGCCAAATGCCTTAATAAGCTCGCTGAGCCCTTTCCCTTTTTCTTCTTTGTTGCTTCCTAATATATCAGGCTTCTTCCCAATTATTGCAGTTGCTAGATCTTTTTTGTAAGCATCATCTGTAATACCAAGCTTTTTAATGAACAATAATAATTTTTCTGAGCTTTCGAGGTCTTTAATTATTCCAGGTTTCATCATAATTATTGCAATTACTAGATATTTTTTGGAAAAATTATCTGTAATATCAAGCCTTTTAATGAACTCTAATAATTTTTTTGAGTTTGTGAGGCTATTAATTATTTCAGAATTCATCTTAATTATAGCAATTGCTAGATATTTTTTGTGATGATCAGCTGTAATACCAAACTCTTCAATGACCTTTAATA
>JAJTDS010000027.1 GCA_021298605.1 Rickettsiales bacterium | reverse complement strand
CCACCACCAATTACCCCAAGCATAAAAGATAAAGCTAACAATAATTAAAATAATATTTCTAAAATTATTATTCTTGCTAATATAATAAGCAGTAAGAGCCAACGGCAAGAATAGTAATAGAAAATTAAAAGATTGGAAGATCATAATTTATACCAAAAAAATCTATATTCTGTTTTGGCTTTGTGTTTTATGTGCTCTTTAATTATTTGCCAATATCCCATTAATTAGCAATTAAATCTTTTAAAAAGCTTGATAATTCTTGGATTTTTAAAACAAAAGAAGTTTTGTTGTCTGTTAATCTTTGCAATCTTTTAATTCTCGTTTCATCACCAGTTTTTGAATCTTTTTGCAAGTAATAGTCTCCATCACAAATTGCCAAAAATATTGTGTTTTTCTCGTTACAATCTCTTGAATGATTTAAAAAATCTTGAATGTCTTTGTATTGATTATCTTGTGCACCACCGTTCATTTCTGTGTATTTATGAGAGGCATAAAATGTAAATTGTTTACAATTCCATGCAAAATCTATTGACTTAATATCTTTTGATTGATTTTTTAATAAATCACCTTTTAAAATTTTACCATTTGTTAAATATATAGCATCTTTACCGCCTGCTGGCAAAACTTTAAAATTCTCAACAATATCCAATGAGTTTATATATTTTGAAGCAAGGTTTTGATATAAGTTTTGTTTTGCAGGGTCTTTTGCAAAAACACATCTAAATATTTCATCATTTATAATTTTTTCCTTGATTTCATTAAAAGAATATCCGAATTTATTGGCCCAGTTTGAAATTTTTAACTTCATATTTTTTGTTTCAAGCTCGTTTATAATATTTTTTAAATTTTCTTGAATTTGAGATTTATATTTATCTTTATAGTTCATATTGAAAAATAAACTTGATTAACTATATTTCTTGCCAATGCATAATCAAGCCTTCGCCTGTATTTTAAATCTTTTCTAAGACCTTTAAATGGTGTCAAGAATATATCGTGAGTTTCTTTTCTGAATTCACTTAACATTTCATTAAGATTTTTAGTTAGTTTTTTAATATCGCAATCAATTGAAATTCTTGTTATGCTTCTTGAAGAATTTCCAACCTTATCAGGATTAATTTCATCTCCATTGCAAAACCTAATAGAAGGCTCAATTGTATTGTCAATTGCAATCAATCCTAGCTTGCCATTTCTATCATTGAACTTCATTTCAGCCTTATATTTAGATTTTGGCAATTTTTTTTCTAATTCGCTTAGTTTTCCAATAAAATCTCTATCTTCATATAATTCAACATCATTTGATTGTTCTTTAAATAAAGCAAGACAAACTGGATGCTCTGTATCATTAAACATTTTAGTATTGAACAGAATATAGTGAGACAATCTATCTCTAAAAAGCCTAGAATTTAGAAATGAGGCTGGAATTATGGCACCAACATTTTTACAATTTTTTAAGCATTTATCAATTGCAAATTTATACAAATCATCATAAACTGTTTCAGGGTAAATTAAGCCCCTTCTTTTTGCTGAATTTTGAGCAAGATATGGAGGATTTGTTATGCAAATATCATATCCTTTTGGAAAGTCTTGCAATGTATCTTTAAGTAAGACATTTTCATTTTTTGGTTCTATATCGTAGGAGATAAAATCATTACACAAATTCATTTCTTGAAGCATTATAATTAAATTATTACTTCCTGCAAATGGCTCTAAAATAATACTATCTTTTAAATCAAATTCATTTGACCAATCTTTAAATGCCTTATTATCGAATGGATTATGTTGAGTAAAATATTGACCGTTTTTTCTTTTTTTATCAATAAAATTAAATAACATATTACAAAGCAGGATTAATTAACAATATATCAACATATTCATATTATTTCTATTGTTTTATTTAAAACAAATTACCTTTTTAGTTCAAGGCTTAACATAATTTTCTTTTTAATTATTTATCATAACAATATCAAGAAACCATTTTTGAAATAGCAAGAAGCTGTATTAGTATTTTATTTACTGCAACAGAAAATTGTCTGTATAATCTCTAAGCTTTATTTATTGCTGTTTTTTACTTTCATTGCCCCAAATAAATCATAATATGGATATGCAGACCTTTTATTCCATCTAGCTTTCAAGATATTTTATAGTTTACTTTTGGGTTTTAAATTTTTAAAAACACTAACTATACCCATAATGCTTCTTCATTAATTTCTTATATATTTTATAAATCGATAGAATTTTAATGTCGAGAATTTTTTACTAATTAACAAAGGATTAGAAATTATTTTTATGGCTATTTTTGTAACAGTAAAAAATCAGCAATAACACATGCCAACATTGCCTCTCCGACTGGAACCGCTCTAATGCCAACACAAGGATCATGCCTCCCCTTAGTGATAATTTCAGTATTATTATCATCAATATCAATTGTTCTGCGAGGAACTAAAATTGAGCTAGTAGGCTTAACTGCAAATCTAACCACAATATCTTGACCAGAAGATATTCCGCCAATAACACCGCCAGAATTATTGCTAGAAAAATGAACTTTATTATCCGCAAACCACATTTCATCTGCCGATTCGCTACCTCTTCTGCCCGCCAAATCAACTCCTGCACCTATTTCAACACTCTTAACCGCATTGATACTCATTATTGCCGATGCAATTTTTGCATCTAATTTATTATATATTGGCTCGCCTAGACCAATAGGAACATTCTTGATTAACAATTCAATAATTGCACCAACTGAATCGCCACTTTTTCTTATTTCTGTTAAATAATCAATAAAATTAGGCACTGCTTTTTTATCAGGACAAAAGAAATCATTTTTCTCAATTTGTTTTAAATCAAAATTTTGATAATCTATTTTTTTTTCTCCGATTTGCGAAATATAGCCATATATCTCTATTTTCCCATTTTCATTAATGACTTTTTGATCAATTACCTTTCTTGCTACCGCACCAGATGCAACTCTCATTGCCGTTTCTCTAGCGGAAGATCTGCCTCCGCCTCTATAATCACGAATTCCATATTTTTTGAAATAAGTATAATCAGCATGAGAAGGGCGAAATTTATTTTTAATATCCCCGTAATCTTGGCTTTTTTGGTCGTTATTATAAATAATTAAACTAATTGGAGTTCCTGTGGTTTTGCCCTCAAACACCCCAGACATAATTTCTACCTTATCTTCTTCTTGTCTTTGAGTAGTAAATTTTGATTGCCCCGGCTTTCTTTTATCAAGAAATGGCTGTATATCGGCCTCTGAAAGCTCTATTAAAGATGGACAACCATCTATTACCGTTCCAATTGCTTTACCATGACTCTCACCCCAAGTTGTAAAACGAAAAATTTCACCAAAATAATTTGCCATTTTTAGATTGATCTAGATTAATATTAAAAACAATTTTATTGTTATTTTTCTTCTTTCGAAGATGTATTTTTAAAATCAGCATTTTTTCTTCTTAGCAAATTCTGACGAAGAGCAGTAGCAAGCTCCTTCTTATGATTATTTTTATTAATCTTTTTATTTTTTTGAGATAATAAAATATCACCAGTAGCAAGATTTTTATTATCAAAATTATTATACATGATTATTTTCTAATTTTCGGTTGAAAATTGTTTGTAATATAAATTTGCATAAAAACCATTAAGAGCTATTAACTCTTGATGATTACCCTGCTCAACAACCTCGCCATTATTGATAACAATAATTTTATCTGCATTAATAATTGTAGATAAACGATGAGCTATCACAATCGAGGTTTTATTTTTCATCAAACTATTAAAAGCATTTTTAATTAATTCTTCCGAGATAGGATCTAATGCAGATGTAGCCTCATCAAGCAATAAAATTGGAGCATTATATAATATCGCTCTAGCAATTGCTATTCTTTGCCTCTGACCACCTGAAAGACGAATGCCATTTTGTCCAACTTTGGCATGATATTTATCTGGCAAATCATTAATAAAACTATCGGCTTCAGCCATTTTAGCAGCATTAATTATTTCTTCTTCTGTCGCCCCTTCTTTACCATATCTAATATTTTCTAATATTGTATCATCAAACAACATAACCTCTTGATTAACTACCGACATAGCAGAGCGAAGAGATTTAAGGGTTAAATCACGAATATCATAGC
The DNA here is from genome assembly GCA_021298605.1 of Rickettsiales bacterium. Classification (GTDB taxonomy): domain Bacteria; phylum Pseudomonadota; class Alphaproteobacteria; order Rickettsiales; family UBA1997; genus JAJTDS01. The sequence goes on along the minus strand of JAJTDS010000027.1, from coordinate 10,449 downwards.
CATCTAATTTAATAATTCCAGATTCTGGATCATAAAACCGCAATATTAATTGCATAATTGTTGATTTACCGCCACCAGAATGACCTACCAAAGCCACTTTTTGCCCTGCCTTAATTTGCAAATTAAGATTCTTTAAAGCTAATCTTTCTGGAACATAGCGAAAATTAACATTCTCAAAGGTTATTTCTCCTTTTGGATCATCAAGATTAATTGCATTTTCTTTATCAATAATTTGTGGCTTTTCATCAATTAATTGATAAAACCTTGAAGTGGAGCCTAAACCCATTTGTATACCACTATTCATTTGCGACACAGATTTTAAAGGCTTATATGCCATCATCATTGCAACAAAAAATGAAAAGAATGCTCCTTGAGTAGTTTCCCCTGAAATAACTTTCATGCCACCATACCAAATAACACAAGCAACACCAACTCCTGCAAGAGACTCAACAAAAGGAGAGGAAATTAGTGAAATTCTTGAAATTTTCTTACCCATTTTAAATATCTCCTCAACAATCTTTGACATTCGATTAATTTCAAAATTTTCGCAGTGATAAGCCTTTACTAACTTTGAATATTGCAAAGTATCATTCATTTGTGAAGAAAATTTCTGCACCACTTCCTGATTTTTAAAAGAAAGATTTCTTAACTTTTTTCCAATTAGGTAAATTGGATATCCAGCCAAAGGAATTCCAACAAAAGCAACGATAGAAAACTCCAAGCTTTGATTAAACATAACCACAACAAGACCAACAAGACTAAAAAACTGCTTAATAGAGCCGTTTAAAATAGTGTTTATCATCCCTATAATCATACCAACTTCATTCATAATAACTGCCATCATATCACCAGAAGATTTGCTATGTAACTTAGCAATATCAGATTTGATAAAGTGGGCATAGAGCCTAATTCTCATATCAGAAGTCATTCTTAGGGTTAAAATATTGGTGGTAAGTAGCTGAAAATAGCTAGCAAAGGCTTTAATTATTGTTACCAGTAAAACAATTAAAGGAATGGCAATTAATGCTGTTTTATTTTTATTGACAAAAACCCAATCAAGAGCAGGCTTAACTAACCAAGCATTGAGAGCGGTTGTACCAGCAATTATAAGCATTAAAAAAATTGAAATAGCAAATGTTTTGTAATAAGGTATAATGTAATCTTTAACAACTCTTTTGAGCAGATAAAAATTGCTTGAATAATCTTGAAATTGATGATTTTTATTGTCTTGATTAAGCATTTAATAAAATAATTTTAACATTAGCCGAATCTACCAGTAATGTAATCTTGGGTTTCTTTTTTACTAGGATTGGTGAATATTTTGTCGGTAGTATCATATTCTATAACCTTACCTAAATGAAAAAAGGCAGTGCGATGAGATACTCTTGCTGCCTGTTGCATTGAGTGAGTTACAATAATAATGGTGAATTTTTCTTTTAAATCATCTATTAATTCTTCAATTTTTGCGGTAGCAATTGGGTCAAGTGCAGAACAAGGCTCATCCATTAGAATAATTTCAGGCTGTATTGCTATTGTTCTGGCAATACAAAGCCTTTGTTGCTGACCACCAGATAATGAATTTGCTTGATCTTGAAGACGATCTTTAACTTCATTCCACAACCCAGCTTTAATTAAACTATCTTCAACAATTAAGTCAAGTTGCTTCTTACTAGTAAATAGACCATGTATTCTAGGACCATAAGCAACATTTTCATAAATAGATTTAAGAAAAGGATTAGGCTTTTGAAAAACCATACCTACTGATGCCCTAAGCATTACTAAATCGATTGATTTATCATAGATATTTTGATTATCAATTCTAATTTCGCCCTCAATCCGACAACTATCTATTGTGTCGTTCATTCTGTTAATGCAACGAAGAAAAGAAGATTTACCGCATCCAGAAGGACCTATTAAAGCAGTAACTCCAAACCTTTTAAAATCAATATTAATATCAAACAAAGCTTGTTTTAGACCATAAAACAGATTAACATTTCGGGCTAAAATTTTAATTTTATCATCATTAAGATGATTTTTATTATCGCTCATTAAAGAAGAAATTGATTAAATATCAAGAATTAGTCGTCTAGGATCTTCGATTAACTCTTTAATTCTAACAAGGAAGGTAACTGCTTCTTTGCCATCTATTATGCGATGATCGTATGACAATGCGAGATACATCATTGGGCGAATTTTCATTTCACCATTAACAACCATAACTCTTTCTTGTATTTTATGCATTCCCAATATTCCTGATTGCGGAGGATTAATTATTGGAGTTGACATTAATGAACCATAAACCCCACCATTAGAAATGGTAAATGTTGCCCCCGTAAGGTCGGGAATAGTTAATTTACCATCGCGGGCTTTCTTACCTAATTCAGCAATATTAGTTTCAATTTGTGCTAAATTTAATTTATCGGCATTTCTTAGGACAGGAACCACTAAACCCTGTGGAGAACCAACCGCAACACCAATATCATAAAAATTTTTATAGATTATATCGCTTCCTTCAATTTCGGCATTAACTGCAGGAATTTCTTTAAGGGCAGTAATTGTTGCTTTAACAAAGAATGACATAAAGCCTAATTTACTGTTATGCTTTTTCTCAAAAATATCTTTATATTCATTTCTTAAAGCCATAACTGCTGACATATCAACCTCATTGAAGGTTGTAAGAATTGCTGCGGTATTTTGAGATTCTTTTAATCTTTCAGCGATTTTTTGTCTTAATTTTGACATTTTAACTCTTTCTACCATTTTTTCACTAGCAATAGCTGTTGATTTTTCAGAATTATCAGCCACTTGTTGATTAGAAATTGAGGATAGAGCATCTCCTTTAGTAATTCTACCATCTTTACCTGTTCCATTAATTTTGCTAGCATCTAGGTTATTTTCTGCAATAATTTTTTTAGGAGCAGGAGAAAGAAAACTTGCATTGCCATTATTGGTTGCAGAATCTTTATCATCAATAATTGCTGGTTTTATTGGCTCTATAACCGCCGAACCACCCTGCGAAATCATTGCTAAAACATCTCCAACTTTAACATTGTCACCTTCACTAACTTTCAATGCAGATATAGTGCCATTGCTAGGTGCATTAACTTCGAGTGTCACTTTATCGGTTTCAAGCTCAAAGATTAATTCATCAGCTTTCACCACTTCACCAATTTTTTTATATATTTTTGCAATTGAAGCCTCAGATACTGATTCTCCAAGAGCGGGAACTTTTATTTCAATAGTCATAAGTTAAATTATTTGTTATTTAGGTTAAGAAATAGCTTCCTCTATCAATTTCTTCTGCTCACGATTATGATAAGAGCCATAACCAGTAGCAGGAGAGGCACAAGCAACTCTACCAACATATTGTGGACGAGTATTTTTATGGTTAATTTCAATTAATAATTGCTCAATTAATTCTTCAACAAACTTCCAAGCACCCATATTTTTTGGCTCTTCCTGACACCAAACTATTTTGGCATTAGGATATTTTTTCAACTCCCTAGCTAATTCAACAGAATCAAACGGATAAATTTGTTCTAAACGAATAATCGCAATATCGTTTACTTTATTAGCCTCTCTATATTCAAAAAGATCATAATATACTTTACCAGAACATAAAATAACCTTACGGACTTTTTTATCTTCTATATTATTTGAACTTTCACCAATAATTGTGCGGAAATTATAGATGGAAAACTCCTCAAGAGTTGATGTTGCAAGCTTATGACGAAGCAGAGATTTTGGCGACATAACAACTAGTGGCTTTCTATCTTGTGAATATAGTTGGCGACGTAGGGCATGAAAAAAGTTTGCTGGATTTGTAATATTACAAACCCTAAGATTATTGTCAGCACAAGCCTGAAGATATCTTTCAAGCCTTGCAGAAGAGTGTTCTGGACCCTGACCTTCATAACCATGAGGCAATAACATTACAAGATTAGATTTTCTAAGCCATTTAACTTCTGAGGAAGCAATAAATTGATCAAAAATAATTTGAGCCCCATTGGCAAAATCCCCAAATTGAGCTTCCCAAATTGTTAAATTATCAGGAGAAGAAAGAGAATAACCATATTCAAAACCTAGAACCGCATATTCAGAAAGCACACTATCATGAACTTCATATTGAGCTATTGTATCTTTTTTAAATAAAGGGCTAAAAATAGAATAACGAGAGCCATCAGTTGCATTATGCAAAATTGAGTGGCGATGGGAGAAGGTTCCTCTACCAGAATCTTGACCAGTTATTCTAACACCATAACCTTCATTAATCAAAGAGGCAAAAGCGATTGATTCTGCACAACCCCAATCAATATCAACACCCTCTTTAACTTGCTGTTTTCTTGCTTCAAGTTGCTTAACAATTTTTTGATTTGCATCAAAGCCACTAGGAATATCAGTGATTTTATCAATTAAACTTTTAATAATTTTTTTATCAATTGCCGTTTTAATATTTTTATCTTCGCTATTTTTAATATGTTTCCAATCTCCTTTTAGCCAATCTGCATCTTTTGGTTGATAATTGTTAGCTAAATCAAATTCATCATTTAATTTTTTTTCAAATTCATTAACCATTGCTTGATATTGTTCATTCGAAATAGCTTTTTCAGCAATTAGTTGTTGAGAATATATTTTTTCAAGCGAAGGATGATTTTTGATTTTTTTATACATTACTGGTTGAGTATAAAGAGGCTCGTCGCCTTCATTGTGACCATATCTACGGTAACAAATTACATCAAGCACTGCATCTTTTTTGAATTTTTGACGATAGCGAGTTATAATATCTGCAACCTTAACCACCGCCTCAACATCATCACCATTAACATGAAATATAGGAGCTTCAATTGCCTTAGCAAGATCAGAGGAATAGGTAGTGCTTCGAGAATCTTGCGGATTAGCAGTAAAGCCAATTTGATTGTTGATGATTAAATGAAGAACTCCTCCTGTATCGTAACCCTTAACTCCATTCATCATTAAATTTTCAGCAACCGAACCCTGACCAGCAAAAGCAGCATCACCATGAATTAGCAATGCCATTGCTTGGTTTCTGTTTTTATCTTGATATAGATCTTGTTTTGCCCTTACTCTACCTGCAACCACCGAATTAACAGCCTCTAAATGAGAGGGGTTAAAAGCAAGAGATAAATCAATAGAGTCAGAATTAATTTTTCTATTACTTGCATAACCCATATGATATTTAACATCACCAGATTTAGTAAATTTTTCAGCAATGCCGGGAGTTCCTTTAAATTCAGCTATCATTTGATGATAAGGCTTACCCATTACTCCCGTAAGAGTATTGAGCCTGCCTCTATGAGCCATACCAATAACTATTTTCTTAATACCATTATTAGCACCAGTTTCAATTATTTTTTCAATAGCATTAATTGATGAATCTCCACCCTCAATTGAGAATCTTTTGGCGCCGGGGAACCTTTTATGCAAAAATTGCTCAAATCTTTCAGTTCTAACCACCTCTTTTAGGATTTTAGTTTTTTCTTGTTGAGAAAGATTATTATTAATTGATTTTGCAAGCTCGCAAGCAAGCCACTCTTTTTGTTCTTGATTGCTTATATAATCAAATTCAGCACCTATATTTTGTTTATAAATTAGGTTTAATTGATTAATAAAATTAGCAAGAGTTGATTTTTCACAATTAAAGAAATTTCTTAAGAAACCATCAATGGTAATTTCTTGCGATAAATCTTCTTGTTTTATGGCATGCTTTTCAAGATTAAGCTCTTGATTAATAACAATAGGCTTTAATTCAAGAGGATCAAGACTTGCCGATAAATGAGCGAATCTTTGATATGAGGCTACTAAATTAGTTAATTTTAGCTTTAATGTATCTTGATTATTGAGATCTTGGGACTGACTTGCATTTTGCGATAAAGAAGATTTGGAATCTTTATTAACTGGCTTAATAACTTCAATTTTAGCACAAGAAGAAATATCAAACGGCTGAGAATTAACTATTTGCAAATTCCTTTTTGCCCAAGAAGGACCGTAATAATCTGCTAAAACCGATTTTACCTCGTCAGAATTTTCAGTAAAGAATTTTACCCAGCTAGAATCGATGGAAGAAGGGTCTTGTAAAAATTTTTGATATAATTCTTCAATAAAAATAATATTAGTACTAAATAGTAAAGAATTTTTTAAGAAATCTTGCGACATTTTATAAGATGCAATATTAATTTGGTAGCGGGAGAGGGTTTCGAACCCCCGACACACGGATTATGATCCCGTTGCTCTACCGACTGAGCTATCCCGCCGAAATGTTTAATAAATAATTTATTTAATTTTTAGGTATAAACGGTATAAAACCAAAAAAACAGCGAAATAATAGAATTTGAATTTAATTTTTCAAATGTTTTTTGGCAATTAAATTAAATAATTAATTACAGCAAAAATTAAATAATATTCTTAGCCCGATATTTTAAAGGCTTTTTTAACAATTTTTACCAATCTTTCTACATCTTTTTTAAGATGATTGCTACAAAAAGCAATTCTTAATCTTGCCTTACCAACAGGAACAGTTGGGGGGCGAATTGCAGAAATTATAAAACCTTGATTTTTTACATAATTAGCAATATCAAGAGCTTTTTTATTATCTCCAACCAAGATTGGCACTATTAAAGATTGCGATTTAGGTAAATTCATCAATTCACAAAAATAATCAACATTTCTCCAAGCCTTGAAAGCTCTATCTCCTTTTGCAATTATTTTTAAAGATTCATTAATAGAAGCTAAAATCGCAGGAGGCAATGCCGTTGAATAAATTGCAGTTTTAGCAAAATTTTTTAAGTATTTTACAGCCACTTTATCACCAGCAACATATCCGCCAATTGCCCCTACCGCCTTAGATAAAGTACCAATTTGCAAATAAAATGCAGAATTTTTAACCTGTAAATCTTGTTTAGAGATTGTAAAATCTTTTACTCCAAAACTGTGAGCTTCATCTATCAACAATCCGCAATTAAATTTTTTTGCCAAACTCCATAAATCATTAATTTTTCCAACATCTCCATCCATTGAAAATATTGATTCGCTAATAATTAAACATCTTGTAAATAAATGACGATTTTGCATTAAAATATTTTCACAATTAATCATATCATTATGAGCAAATCTTATCATTTTAGCACCACTAAGCTTAGCACCATCAATCAGGCAAGAATGAATTAAACGATCAGCAATAATTAAATCTCCCCTACTAACTAAGGCAGGTATAACACCAACTGCCACAGAATAGCCAGAAGAAAATAACAAAGAAGCTTGGCGATTCTTCATTTTTGCAATTTTTTCTTCAATTTTTTGATAAAAAATATTATTTCCAGTAATATAACGAGAGGATCCAGCGCCAACTCCATATTTTTCTATTGCCTTAATTGCAACCTTCTTAATTTTATTACAATCGACAAGATTTAAATAATCATTATCTGCAAAAGAAATAAGTTTTAAATTATCTTGATTTTTATCAAAAAAAAATTTTTTGTTTTTATGGTAAATTTTTTCATAAATACAAGGTTCTCTTAGAAGATTATCAGATTTCAACTGACGAAGCTTTGTTGCAAAATAATGCTCTGCTTTCATATCCACAATTATAGATTTTTAATAAAAATAGTTTTTTTACTTGTAAGTTTTAATTAAATAATTTAATATCGCCTTTTCGTTTATGACAAGAGTTTTTTATGTTTACAGGCTGTAATATAGATTTAGCCTTGTTGTTTATTTAGTTGTTTAATATAACCATTATGTGGAGTTTCAATTGTTAAAAGTCATTAAATCTCTAAAAATTTCTGGTAAAAATTGCCTACCAATAATAGAAGGGGGAAAGGGAATAGGGATCACCAACGGTGTAACTGCTGGACATTTTGCTAAAACAAATGCAGTAGGAACATTTTCAGGAGTCAATGCCGATTACATTGATGAAAACGGCAATTTTATCCCCCTTAAATATAAAACTCACACCAGAAGAGAAAGGCATGAAGAGCTAATTGAATATAGCATTAAAGGCGGTATTTCACAAGCAAGAATTGCCCATGATATTGCTGGTGGCAACGGTAGAATTCATATGAATATTTTATGGGAAATGGGCGGAGCAGAAAAAGTTCTAAACGGCATTCTTGAAGGTGCAAAAGATTTAATCCACGGTATTACCTGCGGAGCAGGAATGCCTTATCGACTTGCTGAAATAGCTGAAAAATATAGAGTCTATTACTACCCAATCGTCTCTTCAATGAGAGCATTTAGAGCTTTATGGAAAAGAAGCTATCACAAAGCAAAAAATCTCCTAGGAGGAGTTGTTTATGAATGTCCTTGGCGAGCTGGCGGCCATAATGGGTTATCTAATGCCGAAGACCCACTAAAATTTGAAGATCCTTACCCTAGAATCACAGAACTCAGAAGCTTTATGAATTCTGTTGGTTTAAATGATGTACCAATTGTTATGGCAGGAGGGGTGTGGAATATTGAAGAATACGAAGATTGGCTTGACAACCCCGAAGTTGGACCCATTGTTTTTCAATTTGGCACCAGACCAATCTTAACTCAAGAATATCCTGTTCCAACTAGCTGGAAGCAAAAGCTACTTACCCTCAAAAAAGGAGATATCTACCTCAATCGCTTCAGCCCTACTGGCTTCTATTCCTCAGCAATTGAAAATGGCTTTATTCGCGAATTGCAGGGCAGAGAAATTAGACAAGTTGAGTATCGAGCTAAGAATGATTCAGAATTCAATACTCCAATTAATTTTGGACAAAGAGGCAGGGTTGTCTATATCAAAAGCTCCGATCATCAAAAAGTTCAAAGCTGGATTGCCCTAGGTCATAATGAGCCAATGAAAACACCTGATGAAACCCTTATGTTTGTTGATAAATCAAAGGCATTACAAATTTTAACCGATCAAGTAAATTGCATGGGCTGTTTAAGTCATTGTCGTTTTAGCAACTGGTCCGATAAGGCAGAAAATAACTATACCATCAATCGTAAAGCGGATCCTCGCAGTTTTTGTATTCAAAAAACTCTGCAAGATGCAAAAAATGGCATCGATATTGATAATCAACTAATATTTTCTGGACATAGTGCTTATCAATTTGCCACCGATCAATTTTATGCAAATGGCTTTATTCCTACCATTGGAGAATTAGTAAATCGAATAATGCTTGGCAAATAATATTTTCAGGGGCTGTTGAATCCCAAAATAAACAGCCATAAAGCTAAATAAATATTAGCTCTGTAACCGCTTTATTCAAGAAATAATTATAGAAAATTTAAAAGATTTTTTAAGAATTTGGAAATTGGGATTCAACAGTCCCAATAGGCATCCCCAATAATAAATTAAATGGGAGCTAAAAAATAAAATAACAACAAAATTCAAAGAAAAAAGAAGGAGTAAAAGCACCTTTTGTTAAGAGTAATGACTCAATAATAAAAATATTTCTCCCCCTTCGGCAACAAGGGGTTTTAACCCCTTGGCCTAATGATAACGGAATGCAACTTCACCACAAGGGGCTGAAGCCCCTTGTTGCCGTTATCATAGAGTGCGATTTAAACAAATTAAAATAAAATTATGTAATAGCCCCTACAAACCACTCCGATGCAATAGATAGATTTTGTTTATTCAAGAATTGTCGTTTTAAATAATCATGAGCACCACATACAATAACAATTTGTATTGCACCTTTAGATTTGGCGGTAGTTTTAATGGTTTCCACTAATTGATTGCCGACAGATTGCCAAAGATTTTCTGATTTTACACAAAAATCATCAATCATTAATGTTAATCCACCAGGATCATAAACCTCTGGAGCATTTATTAACTTACCAATTATAAATCCTAGGATTTCTTTGTTATAGCCTTCTGCTATAAACATAATATGATTTTTATCATTCAATAATTCTTTAAACCATTTTTCTTGAATTTTATCACCTTCTTCTCCTGCATATCGCCAAAATTGCGGTTGTATTTTTTCATAAACTCGCCGTTTGGCTTTTGAGAGCAAAACCATATCATTGATATTTGAAGATTCTGCTGGGTATATCTTAAGATTGTTGATTATCATTTGTTGTTATTTTTGCAAGTTTTTCATCAATTTTAAAATTTTGCAAATTGTTATTTGGTATAATCTCATTATTTTTTTGCGGTTTAGCTAATGAATTATAAAATTTCCAAAATTCTTCATTTGACTTTTCAAGAGCATTTCTCATTGCCAAAATTTCTTCTTCTTTATATTTTTGCCAAAGCTCTAAACTGGTTTGATATATATCATTATTAAGTTTAATTGTTTTTTTATCTTCTTGCCATTTTTCTTCTAATAATTGCCCCTTATTAATAGCATATGCTATTGGCATTGTTAAATCTTCAAAATGCACAACAGAAAAAATTGCTCGATTATTTTTAAGATCAATAATTGTACTGCTATTTGAACCAAATCCGCCACCATTATG
>JAJTDS010000063.1 GCA_021298605.1 Rickettsiales bacterium | reverse complement strand
GGGTGGTAGTGTTGGTGCTGCTAAAGTTGAGTCAGAATTACAAAAATATTATCAAGATGTTTATCTTAAACAAGAATTAGAAGCCAACAGAACCCCCTTGCCTTATAATGAATTTTCTATTAAAGCTGAAGGCTTAGCCCCTGTTTTTGGCGGTAAAACCGCAACAAAAATAGTAAAAACAATTGGCGAAATCCCTTTTATTGGCAAAACAACTCAAAAATTAATTAAATCAATTGCTAAGTTAGATAGAATTAGCCCTAATCTTCGTATTTTAAATGCTGAATATTCTTCAAAAGCTAAAGAAGTATTGCAAAAATTAACAACAACAGGAATGTCAACTTTTAAAAATGAGTTAGGTATTGCTAATCAACAATCGGTATGGATAAGTAGAAAACAATTAGTAGCTCCTTTAGAAAATGAGGCATTGCCAGCAGTAAATAAATTTTATAAAGATTATATTGATAGAGTAAAAAAAGAAGGTGGTGAACCTAAAAAAAGAATTGATTTTGAAAAAGAAATAGTAAGAGCAATGAATTATGGAGATTCTAGCGAAATCCCTGAAGTTGTTAAATCAGCACAAATTTATAGAAGCACTGCATTAGATCCTTTAAGCAATATGGCAGTAGAGCAAGGTATTTTAAAATTAAAACAATTTGATATTGGTAAATCTTATTTTCCACAAAATTGGAACAAAACTCAAGTTATAGCAAATGAGGCTAAACTAGCCGATATATTAAGTAATAAAATAAAAAATACAATTATTCCTAGTATTAAAAATTCTTTTAACAAAAAAGAAAGAGATGTATTAAGTGAAATAAATGATTTATCGGCACAACAAGCAGAATTGCAAGATTATCTTGATAAATTTAAAAAAGAAGTGGATGTAAAATTAACAGATAAAGAATTAGCAATATTAGACAAATTTAAAGAAGCTAAGAAAATAATCAGAACAGTAAAGCCAAAATCGTTATTGCAATGGATAAAAGAAACTGGAGGTATTTATGATTATGGCGGAGAGTTAAAAGCAATGGGTATAACAAGCAGAACTAATCCTGGGCTTTTAAGAAAAAATTTAACTAAACAAAGCGGACAAGATTATGTTGCATTAAGAGCTTGGGAAGCTGGCTATTTTGTAGGAGAAGAGCGACCTACAGTTAATGATTTATTAGATTTAATCGATAGAGAAGCGGGCGGTGAAAAGGTATATTCTGAATTTGAGTTAGATAAATTCGCTGAAATTGATTATGCTGGTAATGTTTTTGAAGAAATAGAAATAATGGGCTATGATATTAAAAACATAGAAGCAAATTCTAAGAAAAAAACTACAAAAGAATTGTTATCAAAAGAAGTATCAAAAGAAGGGGGGCAGTTATCAAATGATATAAATGTTAAAAAATTATTAATTGAAAAAGAAATTGGATTAATAAAAGCTAAAAAAACTAGACTTAGTAATCGATTTGAAGATGATAAGCAAATTTTTAGAGCTACATTTGAAGATGTTGGTGATATTCAAGATTACACTGACGAAGTAGTTGATAGTATTCTTGCCAATTTAAAAAAAGAAAAATACGGTAATACTTATAGCGATTTTACTATTGCTAAAAGAGGGCCATTAAAACGAAGGGCATTAGATTTTTTAGAGTATGATGAAATAGCCGATTTCTTAAATAATGATGCTACAGAAGTTGTTAAAAATTATGCGAGAATAATGTCAACAGATATTGAGTTAGCAAAGGCATTTGATAATGATTTAACTTTACAAAATAGTTTAGATGATATAGCTGACGAATATTCAAAAGCTACAAAAGAAGCAAAAACCCCTGAAGAAAGAATTAAAATAAGCAAAGAGAAAAAAAGAATAATAGCCGATGTTGAAGCAATAAGAGATATTTTAAGAGGGAATTATGGCAATCCTGAGGATCCTGATTCAATTATAACTAGAACATTTCAATCTGCAAGAAAATTAAACTTTTTGCAAAAGATGGGGGGAGTTGTTATTTCTTCTATATCCGATATGGCTAACCCTATTGCTATTCACGGTTTTAAAAGATGGGCTCCTGCTTTGCAAAATCTTATCACGAATATTCAAGGTATAAAATTAAATGTTGCAGAGGCAAAATTAGCTGGGAATATTATTGAAAAAACTACATTAGGCAGAATGTCGTCAATGGCAGAAATAGGAGATCCCTTTCATAGCGGTAGATCTTCTTTTGAAAGATTATTAGATAATGGAGTTAAATTAATGTCTAAAATTAATTTAATGCCTTTGTGGAATGATGCAAATAAAAGTTTTTCTAGTGTAATTACTCAACAAAGAATCATTAATGAAAGTATTAATTGGAGTAATAAAACAATTAAAGAAAATGATAGAACTTATTTATCTTTTTTAGGAATAGGAGAAGATGAAGCAAGAATAATAAACAAACAAATTAATAAATTTGGTTATAAAGACGGTAATTTATGGGTTGCCAATACTAAAGATTGGGATGATTACAAAGCTGTTTTTAATTTTCGCAATGCTTTAAATACAGATGTTGAAAGAACTATTGTAAGTCTTGGAGCTGGAGATATTCCTTTGTTTATGAATAGAGAAGTAGGAAAAACAATAGGGCAATTTAAATCATTTGCTTTTGCCTCTACTCAACAAGTTTTAATCGCAAGGTTGCAACAAAAAGATATGGCCGCTTTATCGGGTTTTATTTCTGCAATTTCTTTAGGGATGCTAACTTACTATCTAAAAACAATTGGAGCTGGCAAAGAGCCTTCGCAAGATCCTAATAAATGGATAGTAGAAGGGCTTGACAGAAGTGGATATTTAGGTATATTGATGGAAGTAAATAATATAAGTGAGAAAGTAACAGGTGGAAAAGTGGGAATCAATGCTTTAATTGATGGGGAAGTTATGAGCCGTTATGCTTCAAGAAATATTACCTCAACATTACTTGGTCCAACATTAGGACAAGTTCAAGATGCTACGAGTATAAGTTCTGCAATTTCTAAAGGAGAAATAACAGAAACGGATATAAAAGATTTTAGGCAATTTTTACCTTACCAAAATTTATTTTATTTAAGATCTATTTTTGATGAAATGGAAGATTCTTTAAAGGAAACCATTGCAAATAAATAACTTTACAAATATTTTTACTAAAGTTTAATAGTTAAAAAATTAAAACAAATTAGAAATGACAATTACAAATACAATTTTAAGAAATGATTATGTAGCTAATGGCTCTTCAACCGTTTTTAGTTTTACTTTTATAGTTTTAAGCGAAACCGCTGGTTATACAATACAAGTAATAACCACTGATTTAATTGGTGCTGAAACGGTAAAAACACAAGGAGTTGATTACACGGTCCAATTAAACGATAATGGGTTAGGCACAATAACATTTCTTACCGCTCCAATACTTAATCACAAAATAACTTTATTATCGAATGTTCCAAGCACTCAAGAAACTGATTATATTAAATCTGGAACTGATAAATTCCCTGCTGAAAGCCACGAAAAAGCCCTTGATAAATTAACTTTAATTTCTAAACAATTTTTAGAAAAATTTAATAGAATTGTTTCGTTGCCTAAAAGCTCAACTTTAAGCAATATAGAGTTTCCAATTAATTCTAGTAATGCTAATCAAATTTTAGCAATTAATAATGATGGCACAAATTTAACAACTAAAGATTTAGCTGATATTAGCTTGGCTCCTGTTAGTGCTTATTCCAAAACTTTACTTGACGATACAACCGCAAATGATGCTAGAAATACCTTAGGGGTTGCAATTGGATCACAAGTTCAAGCCTATAATAACAATTTACAAGCCTTAGCTGGCTTAACTGGTGCCTCAAATAAATTACCTTATTTTACTGGAAGCGGAGCGATGGCTCTTCAAGATAGACTGGCTACTGCTACTAACCAAGGCTTGACTTATCTTAACAACCCAATAACTATTGCTAATAATACAACTGATGCTGATAACGATATAGATTTCACCGCTGGCAATTTTGAATTTTCTGATAATTCTGGTAATGCTGTTTTATCTGCAATGACTAAAAGACTAGATGCCTCTTGGACTGCTGGCACAAATCAAGGCGGTTTATTTAGTGGAACAAAAGCTAACAGCACTTGGTATTACTTTTATGCAATAGAAAACCTTACAACTGGTGTGGTAGATGCTGGTTTTGATATAAGTCCGACTTCGCCCACTTTGCCTGTTGGTTATACTAAACGGTCAAAAGCTTTATTTGCAGTAAAAACCGATTCAAACGGTAATATTCTTAGAGGAACTTGGCTTAATGATAGGTCTTTTTATTTTAAAACTGAGATTTTAGAAGAGCAAAATGGTGTCACGACTGGATACCTTCCATTGGTAGGAGTGCCTATTTTGCCTTTAAAAGCAATAATGCGAGCTGAAGTTGGAGCTTTAGTCGTAGGTGCATTTCCTGCATTATCTGTTGGAATTTCTAATACTTGCATTATATTTGTTGCTGGTACTTCATATTCTGGTGGTGATTTTGGCAATGGAGAGGTCCCTACTAGTAATGCAACTATTTATAGATCAATTACTTCTGCAAGTTCTTTTGGTAGCAGATTAATTACTAACGGCTACATATTAACAAATTAATTTATTTATATGAAATATTTACAAGATCCTCAAAATTTACAAAATATAGTTTCTGGAGAAGATTTTGGTTCAATGTTTAATGGTTGGATTGAAATTACAAAAGAAAAATTTGATTTTCAAGAAGTTAAAAATAAAAAGCTTGCTGATTTAAATAAATTCTATAATTCTAAGGAATGCTGGATTTATACTTTGTTTAGCAATTTGACTAAAACCTATGCATCATTAACAGGCGATACATACTTTTTTGGCAGAGTTATTCCTGCATCACTTGGTAAAGAAATGATCACTTGGTAAAGAAATGGAAATTTTAGATGACAATAATATAGAAATTATGTATTTTCTTGATAAAACAAAAGGAGAAAATCTTAATTTCAAAATTAACAACTTAAATGGCAAAGTTATTAAAAAGAAAAAACTTGAATTAGAAAATAAAATTAATCTTGCTACTAATATAGAAATTATTAATTCTATTGACTTTAAAACAGAGCTTTTAAATTCAGTAGAGAGAAAAATTGACTTAGATAAATTTAATTAAAAATGGAAACCACTTTAACAAAAAGAACACTCAGCGGAGCGGTAGTAAAAGCATCTTCACAAACTCAAAATATTGTTAATAAATATTTGCTTACTGTCAAGATTGAAAAAACAGGTCACAATTTATTGATTGGCGGAACTGTTAATATAAAAATTACAGGACTCAACCAATTTACATTTGTTGTTATTACTAATGGAGTTTTGCAAGCTGTTAGTGATTTTTTCAATAAAGAGAGAATTTTTACTGTTATTGATGCAAATACTTTAATTTGTAATGTTGATATAAATTCAAGTTTTGGCAATGAAGCTACAATTGGTGGAACTCCACTAGTGCAAGTTAATAATGATAAAATCTTACTTAAAAGCAATTCTTATAATTTTGAATTATTAAACAATATTAATTATCCTAATTTAAGAGTTTGGGATTCTGGATACAAATTTAAATTACAAGAAAAAAGCATTGGTAGTGCTGGTGTTTATGATGGGATTTCTGATTTTTACAGTGATGGCACAATTACTCAACTTTCTGATTTAAACGAAAAAGATTTGTCTTTTAGGTATTGTGAATATGTTGAAATATCAATAGTTGATGCTAGCAATGATTACATCGGAACTGATGATTATACTAAAACAACTAATATTGGATTAATTATTAATGAATTATAAAAATGAAAACATTTAAATATTTTGAAACTGGATTTGCTACAAAAAAAGAAGTAAATGAAGCTTTGAATACTTTGAGTGCTTCAAAAATTATTGACGGCGAAGTTAATATTTATGCAGATTTGCCAACTCCAGCAAATTATAATGGTGAAATTTGGCTTGTAAAAACAACAACAGGAGTTATTTTTGTAAATAAAAAAGTTGCAGGACTTTATGTTTCAAATGGTACAGCTTGGAATATTATAACTCCCGTAGAGATTGACGGCTATCAAAAATTAATTACAACACCTACAAACGACAATATAGCAATAACAGATGCTAACGGACAAACTAAAGACGGAGGCAAGAAAATTAGTGATTTAGAGCAGATTGTAAATAAGGTAATTACTTTTTCTGCAACTCCAGCAAATGTTAAATATCCCACTGAAAAACTTGTTAAAGATAATCTTGATTTAAAAGAAGATTTATTAAACAAAGTAATTGCTTTTTCTGCAACTCCTGTTGATACAAAATATCCTAGTGAAAAACTTGTAAAAGATAATCTTGATTTAAAAGTTGATAAAATAACTGGCAAAGGCTTATCAACAAATGATTACACTACTACTGAAAAGACAAAATTAGCTGGTATTGCTACTGGAGCCACTGTCAACTCAACAGATGCTGTTTTATTGGCAAGAGCAAATCATACTGGATCACAAGCTACTAGCACAATTACTGGCTTAGATACTTCCCTTAGTAGCAAAGAAGTTTCTGCCAATAAAGATGCAAGCAATGGATATGTGGGGCTTACTTTATTTAAAATAAATTTTAAAAATGTTTTAAATACCTTTACAAGTTTTTTTACAAACTCAAATACAGCCTCAAGAACTTATACTTTTCAAGATCGGAACGGCACAATTTTAGATGACACAAATTTAAGTGGAATAAACGCATCAATAGCGACTAAGCAAGATGCAATTACAGGTGGAGCGACAACAATAGCAACTACCGATTTAACAATTAATCGTCTTTTAGTGTCTAGCTCAGTGGGAAAGGTTGCCACCTCCAGCGTTTCGGCAGCTGAAGCAGGTTATCTTTCTGGAGTCACATCAGCAATTCAAACTCAATTGGGAGAAAAAGCAAATATTGCTGTTGCATCTAATGATATTACTATGTCATCGTTTGACACATTATCTGGAACTACTTTTACCCCAGTTCCCACCGTTATACCTCTTAACACAAAACCAGATTGGGCTGAAAGAATTATATTTACAATGAGTTTTTTTCTAAGAGTTCAACGAACATTTGAAATATCATTAAATCACACAACGCCACTTTTAATTAGTGTGTATAGAGATACAATCATGACTTCTGCATCAAACGTAGTAGATACTACAGAATATGTCGGTTTTGCCACTTATACAGCTGGAACTAACAGTTTAGCAATAAGACTACAGAGAAAAGAAAGTGGTGGTGCTTCTAAAGGAGCAATTACTACTGGCACCGTTACTGTGTCAAATATTCAATTTCGAGATTAAAAATATGATAAATTTTAAAAAACTTTCTAAAACTACAAACACAAATACCACTCAATTTAATATTATTTTAAATGATTGCGATGATATTTACGCGGTTGCAATCAAATGTAGCAACAATATTGTTGATCAAGATCAGCGGTGTGCTTTTTTGGGAATTGATTACGAAGGGGAGTCTTTGCAAGAACTATATAATTTTTTAAATAATAATGCTGAAGATTCTACAGATAATATAACCGATTTAAATACAACAGAAGAAGCAAAAGAAAGTTTAATAGCTAAGCTTAATGGCGAATACTCAAAAGCAATCACTATTTATATCAATAATAAATTTTGTAATTTTTCTGTTAATTTAGATTCTCTTGAGGGCAAAAAGTTATTACAAATTATTACAATTGCCAATTCTCATAACGAAGAATTTGAATATACTACACAAGATTTTTTTATTAATATAGAAGAAAATAAAATAATTAGAGTTATTGGGGCAACATTATATAATTGGGTTTGGCGATATATTTTTGGGCACTTGTCAGATTATAAGCACGGTATAGATCTTGAATTTGATGCATATCTAAATCAAATAAATATAGCAACTAATACTATTGATTTAAATAATATTGACATTAATTTTAGCAATTCAAAAGGATTGAAAATAGATGTAGACAAGATTACAAAGTATATTTTAGAAAATTCAGAAGACCCGCACACTCATAGGCAATTTCCTAAAGCGGTGCAAGATGCTATTGTCAAGAGCAATGGAGAAATATTTAGCTTTAGAGAAAATTTAACAGATTTAACAAATTCGTGGTTTAATGCATGAAAACAATTGATACTGAATATCTATTTAATAATTTAAAAAACGGCGATATGATCGGCTTTCATTATAAGCCGTGGTATTACATTTTTGCAAAAATTATTGAGATATTTACAAAAAATAAAAATAGATTGGCAATAGAACATATTGGCATTTGTTATAATATTAAGAGAAAGAATAATGAAATTTCATTTAATTTTGGCGAGCAATTAACAGCAACTGGCAGAACTAATAATAAAATTATTATTCAATATAGCGACGGTAAATACACAACCCTTAAAAACAGCAAAACAACAACTCATTTATTTGGAAAAAATATTGAGTTTTATTTACTTGAGCTTAAATATAATCTAGAACCAATTCAAAATTATAGATTAGACACTTATTTTAAATTAACAGAAAAATATTCAATTAAAAGTGCAATTAGCTCAGTTGGGTTTTTTGCAAAAATATTAAAAGTGAAAGATAAAAACAAAGACAATTATTGCTCTGGAGCGGTTCACACCGCACTTAATAGCGTTGGTATTGGTCTTGACATAAAAGACACTTTACCAAGCCCTGCGGAGCTTTCTACCTTTGATTATATCTCAAATATTTACAAAATTAACGAATGAAAAAATTTTTAAAAACAGCTATTATTAATATTGGTCTATATTGTTTTGTTATTTTTGTTTTGACTTTACTTAATAATTTTTTTAACAAAAGTTATGATGAAGATTTAAAACTTAGATTTAGATATACAAAATTTAATAATCAAGTTGTTAGTATTCAAGATTTTATGAAAAAAACACTCTCAAAAGACTGCGGAGAAGGCTACACGACTGGCTGGGCTATTCTTGAGAAATCAACAAAAACCTATTATTTTGAAGATGTAAGAATGATTTTAGATGCAAAAATGCCCGCCCCTAAATTCGAAGATAGAGCTTCGGATGCTATTGAAAAAAAAGATTTAACTGAGCTATATATTCCTAACATTGCTAAATATAATCCCTATTACTCTAAAGCAACAGTTCACGAAGCCAATAATCTCTTGCTAAACTTTGTTAAATATACTGAAAAAAAAGAGACCGCAGAAGCTTTTTATTGCAATGAAATTAATAATTGTGCGAAAGGAAAAACAGAAAAAGAAAATATAGCAATTAATTTTGCATTTGGAAAATACAAAGGTAATAAAATATTAGAGGGTATTGTTGATAAATCTAATCATCCGACAACCTCAATTGCAATGATATTTGTAGCCGATAATAATGTTGATGATGTAGTCCACGGATTTTGGATTGCTAAAATGCAACATTACAAATACATAACAAATAAATGCGACGGCGAAGTTGCTAAAAATATATTAGAAAAAATGGCAAGGAGTCTTCACTAATGGAATTATTAGAGTTATTTACAAAAGCAATCGCTCC
Organism: Rickettsiales bacterium; assembly: GCA_021298605.1. Classification (GTDB taxonomy): domain Bacteria; phylum Pseudomonadota; class Alphaproteobacteria; order Rickettsiales; family UBA1997; genus JAJTDS01. The sequence goes on along the minus strand of JAJTDS010000063.1, from coordinate 1,921 downwards.
ACAACTGTTAGCTAGAATATTTGATAATATTCCGCAATATATAATATTTTTTGGTTTTATTACATTTTTTATATTTAAATATTTGTTAAAATGGAATAAAGCAAGGGTTGAGAAAATTAAAGCTAAAGAAGCACGAAGCAATGAAATATGGGAAGACGACAATAGAAAAATCTCAAAAAGAAGCAGTAGAAGAAATAAAAGTTTTACGAACTGATTATAATGCACTCCACACAAGAGTAGCAGTAATTGAGACTGAAAATAGAATTAATTCTAAACAAGAAGGCACAATAATAACAATGCTTAACCGCATATTTAACTCTATTGAAAAAAAGTAATGATTAAAAAATTAATTGAAGGTAAAAACGGCAAATACTCGTCTAAAAGATTTGTATTTATTATTAGCTCAATATCTGCAATTGCTGGTTTTTTCTATGCGATACAAAGAGTCTCTACTTCTTCGCCTGAGCTTATACCTGAAATATTAAGTTATTTTTTAATTTATAATTGTTTTATTGGCGGATTTATTACTTTAGAAATGATAAACTCAATTTTTAAAAACTACTTTAAAAACAGAAAGAAAAATGTTGAAAATAATTAATATAGTTATTAGTGTAATATCACTATTTATTGGCTTCTTTATTTCAAGAAAAATAAGCGAAGCCGATAAACTTAAAATTCAAGTTAAGCAATTTGAAAACAATCAAAAAGAACAAAATGAGATATTGGAAAGAAATAATATTGCTATTAATGCTCCTAATAAGCGGTTGTGGCTTAAAAAAAAAAGAACACATAACAACAAGCTATAAAAGAAATTTCTGCTCGTGGGCCGTCCCTTTTTACTCAGTAAAAGAACCCTTTGATGAAACTGCAAGCGATACAATGATTTCTATAATATATAGGCACGATGTAGAATATGACTGTGTCTGCAACGACAAACCTAATTCAGAATGTACGAAATAAAAAATTTACAAACCAAAAACTTTAAGCCTCTTGATTTTTTTAAATCGAATGTTGCTAAAGCAAACAATATAGATAATTTAGGGCAGTTTTTAAAGCAACCTAACCATCAAGAAATGCTTTTAAATGGTATTCACCTTGCTAATAGAATGCAGAAGCTTAGGGGCTTGTTAAATGATATTTATAAAAACAAAATAGGTAAAGAAATAACTATTGTAATTAATTCTGCTTATAGATGCCCTAAAATCAATAGCTTAGTGGGTGGCAGTCAAAAAAGCCAACATATGCAATTACAGGCCTGCGATTTTTATTCTCCTGAATTAGAGAATGTTAGATTGGGGGATATTTTAAGAGCTGTAAAAGAAGCTAAATTTGAAGTGGATCAAATGCTGGTGGAGGAAACTTGGATACATTTTTCTTGCAAGCTACAAAACAATAGAAATATGTTTGGAACTTATCTATATGATGCTAAGGTTGGCAAGAGAGTTTTTAAAGCTATATAATAGGGCTTAGAATTTTAGGTCTAAGCCCTACCAACTATTAACAACTCTAGATTATGACACTAGATTAAGAGCAATTAAACCACCTAAAATTAAGAAGTCAAGAACTTTATTTATAAGAATCAGGCAATAAATATTTTAGATTTTATATAGATTTTATAGATAATTGATAGTCAATTTCTTCACAAAGGGGGGTTATATTGTTTTTTATGCTATTTGAATAAGCTATAAAGCTATCTCTTAGCATATAGACAATAATTCTTTTATTTTCTACTGTTATGGTAGATTCAGGCTCAATCGCTATGATTTTAGCCTTAATTTCCTCTATTGCCTCGGCGAATTCTTTAGTTTGTGAAATATCGGCATTGATTTTTTTTTGTAAATAAATAAAGACTTTTTGAGCTTCTTCATTGCTATCAAATTCCCAGTCAACTTTATGATTATTAAAGTGAAATGTAATCTTA
>JAJTDS010000062.1 GCA_021298605.1 Rickettsiales bacterium | reverse complement strand
CAGGAAATATAACTCCTCCAATTGCACCTATTGCTGGTAAGGTTATTTTTTCTTTGCTAGAAAGTTCGCCATTGATAATTTCTTCTTTCAGTTCTAGTCCAATTAATAAGAAAAATATTGCCATCAAGCCATCATTTATCCAGTTATGAATGGTTAATTCTTTATTTATGTTGAATGGTAATGATAGAGGGAGTTTGATTGCTAAAAACTGTTCATAAATATCAAAATTTTGAGAGTTTGCAATTAGTAAGGCGATAATGGTTGAAATTAGTAGTAATATCCCCGTTGAAGCTTCAAGTTCAAATATTTTTCTAAATTGTTTTAACATTATATGATTGGTTGTGATTTAGTAATCTAGCTTTGATTATTAAAGGCTAGCTATTTTATTGATGATTTTGTTAATAATGCCTTGTTTTTCAGGTTCTATAGCTTTATTTTTATTCTTTATGTAATTATTTTGAAATATTGTTAATGCACCAAGCACAGAAGCATGTCCGGGGTTGTTAATTTCAAAATCAAGATTTTTAATTTTGTTAGGATAGCCAATTCTGGCATTCTTATTTAAAATTTCGCTTGCCAATCTTTCTGCTCCAACAATAGTTGCTGAGCCACCGGTAATAACAACATTATTGACAAGATGAATAGGAATTTTATTTTTATAGGCAACTTTCTTAATATTTTCAAAAATCTCTTCAAGTCTTGATTTTATTATTTCCGCTAGTTCAGACTTAGAAATTTTAATTAAATCGGAGCCATCTGATTCGTTGATATTTCTTAGATTTATTAAGTCTTTTGCTTCAATGGGGCTAATTATCAATGAATTATTGAGATTTTTTATTTTTTCTGCAAGAGTTAAATTGATATTTAAAATTGTTGCAATGTCTTTTGTTATGTGAGCTCCAGCAATAGGAAAATTTGTAGAATGGGTGAATCTTCCGTCAATTACTAATCCAAAAGATGTATTAAAGGAGCCGATATCTACAATCATTGAGCCAAGATGCATTTCATTTTCAGTGAGGGTTGAAAATAGAGATGCATAAGGTTCAATTAAATAATTATCAATTGACAATTGGCATTCTTTTAGGCATTTTTCAATATTCTTAATTGTAGTCTGGGATGCGGATATAATATGAAACTTAGTGTAAAGAGTATCACCAGACATATGATGAGGATTAACTATTGGTAAAGAATCGTCAATTCTATATTGCAGAGGAATTAAATGAAATATCTCATGGTTATTTTTTCTAAAATATTCTCTAATTCTATTGGTGAGGGCAATTATATCGCTAGATTTTATGGTATTTCCAGCAATTTTTATTGAAGAATCTTGATGACTAGAAGTTGTTTGAGAAGAAGAGACGATTAAAGTAATGTCTTTGATTGAAGTTCCTGCCATTTTTTCTGCTTCGGCAACGGTACTTATTATTGATTTTTGGGCTAATCTCATATCGGAGATGTTACAACCAATAAGACCGCGAGATTCTTTATGTCCGTAGCCGATTATTTTTATTTCCTCTTCAGTGATATCGGCTATAATGCAGATTAATCTTGATGAGCCAACATCAAGGCAAGTGAATGGCTTACTCTTTTTTTTTAATTTTTCACTCATTTATTGATTATTTTATCAAATCAACTTCTTTAAAATATTTTTCTGCTCCGGGGTGCATTGGTGCAGAGTTTCCTTCTAATGCCATTTCTGATTTTTTTAGGGTTGAAAATACAGGATGAAGAGTTTTGAAATTATCAAAATTCTCAAAGACAGCTTTAGTTACTTGATAAACAACATCGGAGCTGGTTTTTTCAGTAGTAACAAGTCCAGCTTTAATGCCAAAAGTTTCGATATTTTGTGGGTTATTTGGGTAAGTACCGCCCGCTATTACTGCTTTAACATAAAATGGGTTAACTTTTGTTAGTGCCTCAATAGTTTGTGAGTCGATAGGAATTATTTTAACACGGCAGGTTTGAGTTGCTTCTTGAAGGACTCCATTCGGGTTTCCAGAAGCATAGATCATGACATCGATTTTTCCGTTGCATAATGCTTTAGTTTGTTCCGATGGCTGTAGGTAGGTAACATTAGAAAATGATTCCTTTCTCCATTTTTTAACTAACATTAACACCTCCATTGTTGAGTACATTCCAGAGACTTGTGGACCAAAATTAACCCTTTTTCCCACTATTTCATCAAGAGATTTGATGCCAGATTTTTCTGTAACAGCTATAGTGAAAGTTTCATTATGTAATGAAAATATAGAGCGGAGCTCTTTGAAAGGTTTTTGATCTGAGAAAAAGCCGCTACCATTATAGGCATGATATTGCCAATCTGATTGAATTATTCCTAGGTCTATATCGCCGTTGCGAATAGCATTTAAATTTGCAACAGAACCACCAGTTGATTCAACTGAACAACGAATTCCGTGCTCTTTTCTGCCACGATTAATTAATCGACATATTGCCCCACCGGCTGGATAATAAACTCCTGTGACACTACCAGTACCAAGAGATATATATTTTGTAGATGCTATAACTTCTTGACCTGCTGTAAATAATAAAACTACTAATAAGAGTTTTAATTTTAAGAATTTATTAATTTTCATTTGTTTGTTATAATTGGTAGTTAAAAAATTGATTAATTTAATTTCTAAAAGAATATTTATAAGATTCAACTAATAAAATTGATAGCGGTTTGAAGTGTGTTAAATAAGGTTAATGATAAATAGAGTAACAAATTTATTATTGTTAAAATAATTTACAATAAATTTATAATTTATTGAAGCCAATGGTTAATTTTGCAACAGTAATGCCAAATTTTTTTAATTTTGATTCATTGATAAGATTTTTATCGCTGATTAGGTACATCCAATCTTCAACTTTTAAATCTATTTTTTTATTATCAATATCAACTCTTAGAGTGTAATCCATTCTCATTGCATTGCCAAATTGCCTTCCTTTGGCAGTTTTTACAACATCATGAGCGATGCCAGTAAAATGATGCTTGTCGCTTAGTTCTAGAGTCCATATTCTATCTTCTTCTTTGCCATCATCAAAAATAAAATGCTCTTTCAATGTTCCTATATTTCCATTCCAACTTGATTCCATTGTTACGGTGAATTTTCTTTTTACTTCTCCCTTCCAATCTTTAAGAACTCCGTAGGCTTCAATATTGCCATTGAAATATTCTCTAATATCTAGTTGTGGGGTTTTTTGTGAATAATGTTCTGGGTCTTTAATGGCACAGGAAAATAAATTATTAATCATAAATATAAGTGTTAGTTTGGAGATTATTTTTAAAAATTTAGAATTTTTCATATGATTTAATTGTTAATTTTGGCGATGAATTACAAATTCTGCAAGGTCTTTTAATAAAATAGCTTTTTCACCAAATATTCTAAGATGTGCAATTGCTTGATCGCGAAGCATTTTGAGTTGCTCTAAAGCACTATCCATGCCAACAACATCAACAATACTGATGTTGTCTTTTGGTTTTTTATGAATATTTTCATCAATATCGGTTTTACCAATTGAAATTCCGCAGTGATCAAGTATGTCATCTTTAATTTGAAATGCAAGACCAAGATCATTTGCAAAATAACGAAGTGCTTTTCGCTCTTCTTCACTGGCTCTGCCAATTATAGCACCTATTTCGCAGGCAGAAATGAATAGTTCTCCTGTTTTTAAGCGATGTAATTTTGCCAATTCTTCTTTTGATATTTGGCGATTAGAGCTTTCTAAATCAAGCATTTGACCGCCAACCGTTCCGCGATACCCAGCAGACTTAGCAATTACACTTATTATTTCACAGCGAACATTGGCATCTTTATGGGTTTTTGGATCTGATAATAACTCAAATGCTAAAGTTAGTAGAGCATCTCCTGCTAGTATTGCCGTTGCTTCATTAAACATTTTATGGCAAGATAACCTTCCTCTGCGAAAATCATCATCATCCATAGCAGGTAAATCATCGTGAATTAATGAATAAGTATGAATAATTTCAAGTGCAGTGGCACTGTTTAGTGATGCTATTGGTGATATTCCAAATATTTGTGCTGATGCAATAGTTAAGAAAGGTCTGATTCTTTTGCCATCGGACATTGCTGAATATCGCATTGCCTTCATTAAGGTTGAGTTTTTATCAATTGGTAGAACCTCTTCTAATCTTTTATGAACTAAAATAGATGTCGCAAAAAGTGCTTCTTTTAGAGAATTTTCAAGCATTGAATTATTGTTTAAAATTAAGTGTACAAGGTAGTTTTTCCCAAGGCAGTTTTTCCCAAGGCAGTTTTTCATATTGCCAGCCATTAATTAAAGATCTTTGTCCTGAATTATTAGCTTCGCCTTCAAAACCGCCGATAATATTGTTGATATTGGTGTATCCGTTGTTTACAAAATATTGAGAAGCTTGATAAGATCTTGCTCCAACACGACATATAAAAAATAATATTAAATTATTTTTGTCAAAATTTTTATTAAAAATATTCTCCAAATAAAACTCAACTTCTTTAATGAAATTATTGTTAAACTCCATAAAGGGCGGAACTCGCCAAGAAGAAAATATTATGGGATTGATTAATGATTTTTCGTCAACAACTCCAATGTTTTTTAGCTCTAAAGCTGTTCTAACATCAATTAAAACAGAATTCTTTTGTGATTTTAAAGTTAAAAAAGCTTCGCTTGGCATAACTTCTTTAAGTTGTGTCATTTTATTATTTTGCAAGATATGTGATTTGTTTTATTAATAAAATTTAACTAATCTAGATTTTAGAAAAATGAGCAATCTATCTGAATTGATAAGCTGAAAAATATAATTAAAAATATTTATTTAGCAACCATTTTTCAAAAAAACAAAAAATTATTTGACAAAATTATTAATAAAAATATAATATTTGCCCCGTCTTTTTAATGGGGGTAATCTATTAAAATTAGATTAAATATTATAA
>JAJTDS010000026.1 GCA_021298605.1 Rickettsiales bacterium | reverse complement strand
GCCATAATATTTGATTCTCCTCCCATAAAATCGCTATCACTATTAATTAAAGGTATAATTGCAGATTGCAGTAAGGCATGATAAATTCTTGCCATTGATTGAGAATTTTCTCCTCCTTCATTTTCAATTAAAGATTTTAGAACCATCATACTCATTTGATTACCAATATTTGCTACACAACCATCAGCCACTGAATATAAGGAGTTGCCTAAATTTACTATTCCTTGTGGATGCCTAATTAAAGCACACATATCTTTATTATTATTTCTTAAAAAATAATCTAATTTAGTAAGATTTTCTATTGAAAATTGAAAGTTAGCATCTAGCTGTAATATACTTTTAAAAAAAAATACTTACCTCATCTTGAGTTATATTAGAAGGAACATTGAAGGTTTTTTTAAGAGTTACTTTTAATTGATCATCAATATCCAATCCCTCAATATCAACAACAGTAATATTGTCAACCTTTTCTTTTATATTGCTAAAAATATCAACTATTTTAGCAAGATCAATAAATTTATCTCTAATATTTTTTATGTTTAATGTTCTGTTAATTTGCCCCAAATCTTTTAATGAAATAGGGCAATTTTTAGTATAAGGCACAAAGTTTTTATCTACTTCTTGTAGAAATTCACTTGTAAAAAATTTATATAATTTTTTATCTTCATCAACTAATTGAGAGTAATTAATAAGGTTAATTGCTTTACATTTATTTATATCAAAATTATTGTCACGATTTGGATTAAATATCTCCTCTATTTCTCTTGCTTTGGAAGATTTATAAATATTATCCTGACCAGATTTTTCTAATAAATTGATCACCGAGCTATATTTATCACAATTAACTAATTTACTAAATTTTAATAAATCAAAATTACTTAAACCAAAACTAAGCCTAGCTTGATTAATTATTCTAAGACTATCTTGATTGCTAATCTTAGAAATATCTAGCTTTAAAAAAAAATCTTTACTATCAATAGCATTATTTAATATAAAAGAAGAAATAACATTTGCTCTATTTAGTGGCATTTGTCTTTCAATAATTTTATTCATGAGAACGGATTTTTCGTCAACATTAAAATCCACTAAACATTCACGAAAAATTTCTGTTACAAAATTAGGATAAATAATTAAGAAAGATAAGTTTTGAAACATATCTAATATTAAATTATAGCGATCAGATTTTTCTTCTTGTAAATTAATGGCTGTTTTTATTAGCAAAAACTTATTTTCACTGCTAAAAATATTAAAATTATTAATAATTTCATTTATATTATCAAGATTTCCAAGAATTTCAGGTCTTTCTCTTACCAATAATTTGCAAATATTGCCAATACTATCGAACGTATTTACATTTTTATTAACTTTTAAAATTTGCAATTTATCTTTGAGATCATCAATTGTTTGAACCTCCCGAACTATCGATGGATTTGATTTTATAATCATTTCTAGTAGTAGAAATTTTATATTATCATGTTGAATATTAAAATGATCAGTTATTAAATGACAAGCTTCATCAAGGTTACCAACATTTCTAAAAATATTATTTTTTTTATCTATTAGATTTATTAATTTATATTTTTCTGACTCAAATGAAATTTTTAATTTTTCAATTAGAAAATTTACCGCTACCGGATAATCTACATTATTGAATAAATTTTGATTAGAATCTGCAACCGCAACTATACAAGAAACTTTATCTCGATCATTAACCATTTCTAAATCTTCTGTCAATAATTGACAAAGTTGTGATAATGGCATATCTTTAAATAAATCAACTTTTTCATTTTTAGACAAAACCTTGATTAAATTAACTCTAGCCTCTCTTAAAGATATATCAAAATCTTTGATAATTTTAACTAAATCTTGGTTGTTAAAAATTGGAAGTAGATTGTCGTTTGTGGAAATAATAGCATTAAGAGCCACGGCTCTAGATTCTTTGTAACTAATGAATTTTATTTTTTTGATAAAATAAATCGCATCTTCTCTACTAATTTTTTTAAAGAAATCTTGATTAGCGGCTAAGGTTTTTATAACTGAATTAAGTATTAATGATTCACTATATTCGCCATTCTCATCATTATAAGCATTGTCATTTATTGTTCTTATAAATTTATCAAGAGAATCTTTGTTTATACTTTCTAATTGAGAATGTTCCATATCTTTTTAATTATATTTCACCAATATTTATATAAAATAAATGGTTTATTAAGGTCAAGAAGTGGTTGTTATTATGAAGATATTTTAAAATACTACATATGTTAAATGCAGTTTGAGTGATAATTTAATATTTATGTGGTTGAGATTTTATATTAATATTAAAAATATTATTTTAACTCTTTCATTAATTTATAATTTATGCTATCGTAAATTGCATAAAATGATGCATCAACAATATTTTCAGAAACCCCAATTGTCAACCATTTATTACCAAAATTATCCGCAGATTCAATTTGAACTCTTGTAATTGCCTTAGTTCCTTGGTGCTTTTTTTGGTTTGAATCTTGCAAAGAAGGTAAAATTCTTACTTTATAATCAATCAACTTAACATTTTTAAGCACTGGATATTTTTTTATCAATGCTTTGCGAAGCGATTTATCTAAGGCATTAACTGGACCATTTCCTTCTGCTACAGTCATTATTGTTTTATTATCAATTTTAATTTTAATTGTTGCTTCAGCAGTGGTAGTAATTTTGCCATTTTTATTGAATTTTCTTTCATTTAAAACTCTAAAACTAATCAATTCAAAAAAACTAGGAACTACAGAAAGAGATCTATTAACTAATAATTCAAAACTTGCATCAGCACCATCAAAAGCATAACCTTTAGCTTCAAGATCTTTTACCTTATTAACTAAATCAGATATTTGGCTAAATTTTATATCTTTATCAGGATCTATCCCTATATCTTTAAGGCGAGAGATAATATTAGAGCGACCCGCTTGATTTGATATCATAATTTTTCTTTTATTGCCAACAGATTCAGGATTTATATGCTCATAACATTCTGGATTTTTCATTACCGCAGAAACATGAAGCCCACCCTTATGAGCGAAGGCATATTTTCCAACAAATGGAGCAAATTTATTTATTTCTTGGTTTAGTAAATCATCAAGAAAATTAGAAGTTTTTACTAAATTTTTTAATTGATAATCCTCAATACCAACATCGCACCCCATTTTTAAAACGAGGTTAGGAATAATAGAAATAAGGTTGGCATTACCACATCTTTCGCCAAGACCGTTGATTGTTCCTTGAACTTGTCTAACACCTGCTTTTACAGCCATTAAGGAGTTTGCTATCGCATTCCCTGTATCATTATGACAGTGGATTCCCAAATACTCGCCCGGAATTTCTTTGGTAACCTCTTTTACAATTTGCTCAACTTCATTTGGTAAGGTCCCGCCGTTAGTATCGCACAAGATCAACCACCTAGCCTTATTATGAAAAGCTGTTTTTAAGCACTCTAGAGCAAATTTTCGATTAGACTTGTATCCATCAAAGAAATGCTCCGCATCAAACATTGCTTCTTTCTTCTTCTTGTTAATATATGCAATTGATTCTCCTATCATTGCTAGATTTTCTTCTTGAGTAATATTAAGAGCATTATTTAATTGAAAATCCCAACTTTTACCAACAATACAAACCGATCCAACATTGCTATTAATGAGAGAATTTATTCCTTCATCATTTTGTGCTGATATTTTATTTCTTCTTGTCATTCCAAAGGCAACAAACTTTGATTTATTTAAATTTGGTAAATTAGAAAAAAACTCATCATCGAGAGGATTAGCTCCAGGCCAACCGCCCTCTATATAGTCAATTCCTAAGTCGTTAAGCATTTTAGCAATCTCGATCTTATCATTAAGAGTAAAATTTACCGTACTAGTTTGGGCTCCATCTCTTAGAGTTGAATCATATAGATAAATACGAGGTTTTTTTGACATAATTTTAATAAAAATTTATATGAATTAAGAATGTAAAGATAAAATATACAAAATCAACATTCCAAATATTGTAAATATAATTGAAATAAGCCAGAAAATTATCACTACCTTATTTTCGCTCCAACCTTTTTTTTCAAAATGATGATGCAATGGAGCCATTAGAAATACTCTTTTTTTACGAATTTTGTAAGATAGAACCTGTATAAATACTGATGCAGCTTCAATTAAGAATAATAAAGCAATAATTAAAAAAATGAATTCTTGCTTTATTATTACTGCCACTAATCCCAAAGCTGAACCAATTGCAAGGCTACCAACATCTCCCATAAAGATTTTTGCAGGTCTAATATTAAATATAAGAAAACCAATAATTGCAAAAATTAATGAATTTGTAAAAATTATTAAAGACTTTGAATCAAAAATAATATTTGCAAAAAATAAATTAGCTAAATAATTATTGTTTGATACAGAAATTAAGAAGGTCAAAAATAATAATGCAATAATTGATGGAACTGAAACCAGACCATCTAGACCATCGGTTAAATTAACGGCATTAGCAATTCCAACAATAAAAACAGTTATAAATAATGGATAAATATAACCGAGATCAAGTTGATATATTTCTTGAAAAACAGGAATTCTTAATATATAATTAAAATGAATTAAACTTACACTACCAAGCCATAATATAGATACACCAACAATTAAAAATTGAATCACTAATTTTATTGAACCACGAAAACCATTAGGATTTTTATAAACTATCTTCATTAAATCATCAATAAGACCAATTATTGCAAATGATAGAAAAACAAATAATACAATTAAAATATATTGATTTTTTAGCCCTGCAAATATTGAAGTACTTATTACGGTTGCCAATACAATAAATAGACCACCAATAGTCGGGGTATTTTTTTTATTAACAATATGATTTTTAGGACCCTCTAACCTAATTGGCTGAATAAATTTTTGCTTTAACTTGCTTAAAAATAATTTAATTGCAAAAAAACTTATTAAAAAAGAAACAGCAGAAGATAAAATTATCTTTAGAAAGAAAAAAAGATCGTTATCGCAAAAAAAACAATTAATCATAATTAAAATATTGATTATTAACCTATAAATTGACTAAGTTTTTCTTTTATCCAGACACGAAAACGATCAACATAGCTAAATATTGCAGGAACTAAAACTAGGCTAAAAATTGTAGAAGAAATCATTCCGCCAATAATCGCTATACCCATAGCAATTCGCGGTTTTGATGCCTCACTTAAGCCAATTGCAATTGGAACAGTTCCTGCAATTAATGCAAATGAAGTCATTAAAATTGGCCTTAATCTTGTTTTACCGGCAATTAGAATTGCCTCTGCTCTTGATTTTCCTTGTGCAATTGCCTGATTTGCAAAATCAATTAATAGAATTGAGTTTTTACTCGAAACACCAATCAAGAGAAATATTCCTAATATAGTAAAAATATTAAAACTTTGTTGAGTTATAAAAAGAGCTATAAAAGCACCGCAGAGAGCTAAAGGCAAAGATAATAAGATGGTAAAAGGAGTTATAAAAGATTCATATAAACTACTTAATATCAAGTAAATAAATAATATACCTAATCCAATTACAACCCCAGTTGATTCTTGCAAATCTTTCATATTTTCTGATTCACCAACAAAGGTAAATCTTACTTCTGGCGGTAATTTGAATTTACCGTCATTTAACTCATTAGTTATTTCATCGATAATATTTCCAAGACCTACTTTTGGAGCTAAATTTGCACTAATTTGAATATATCTGCCTCTATCTTGCCTATTTATATCAGCAGGAGCTCTAGCTTGGTTAATTGTTGATATATCGGATAATTTTATTAATTTTTGATTAATATTTGAAACATAAATTTGATTAAAATTTTTCAGTAAATCATTTTGATTTTCTTGTAATCTCAATCGAACATCATATTCTTTATCATTTTGCTTAAATTTTGTTGCCTTATAGCCCTCAATATAACCCCTCAATTCTTCTCCAACTAATTGTGAGTTAGTTCCGTATAATTTAGCTTTATCTTCTTTTAAATTTACTTTAAATTCCAATCTAGTGCTTTTATTGCTGGTATCAACTTCTTTAAGACGAGGGTCAGATCTAAGTTTTTCAATAACTTTCAATGCATTTTCTTCAAGAATTTTTTGGTTAGGAGAGATTAAAAGTAAATTAAATGGCTGACCCCTGAAACCAGTTCCCGCTGGATCATAATCCTTAACAATAGGATTGGCAATTTTAAAGATCTTTAATTGTTCGCGAAGTCTATTTTTAAAATCACTAGTTTTTATGTCTCTTTCATTGCTAGGCTTTAATTTAACATAAAAATTTGAACGATTTGATTGGCTAGAGCCATAAAAACCAACACTATAAGCCGTCAACAAGACTTCTTTATTAGAACGAATTACTTCATCTATTTCATTGGCAATTCGATTAGTATAATTTATATTAGCATCAGCTTCTAATTCAAGAGAAACAACAATTTCTCCATTATCATTTTCTGGTAAAAAATTCTTAGGAACAAATTTTAAAGCAAAAATACTAGAAACAAAAATAGCGATAATAATTGTAATAATTACAATAGGTCTATTGATTGAAAAGGTAAGAATTTTTTCGTAATATTGTTCTAATTTATTCTGAAAATTATTAAAAGATTGTAAAATTTTTTTAGTAATCGAACCCTCTTTTTGCTCAATCTTTTTAGTTCCTGATAAATAAGCACACAAAACTGGAATTATTGTAATGGCAACAAAAAAACTCACAATCATTGCAAAAGACATTGTTAAGCCGAATTGCTTCATAAACTCACCAACCGTTCCTTTCATGAAGGCAACGGGGGTAAATACTGAAATAACAACCAAAGTTATTGCTATAACCGCAAGCAATATTTCATTTGTTGCCTTGATTGAAGCTTCTTTGGGAGTCATTCCCTCTTCAATTTTACGATAGATATTTTCAGTGACCACAATTGCATCATCAACCAACAAACCAACAGCAAGGCTTAGTGCCAGCAAGGAAATAACATTTAAGGAAAAGTTGGCAACATACATTAAAATAAAAGCACTAATTAAAGCAATTGGCAATGAAATGGCGGTAATAAAGGTAGATCGAACATTGGCAAGAAATAAAAAAACAACTATAATTGTTAATATTAAAGATATAGTAATACTTTCATAGACATCAGAAATATTGTCGCGGATATATTTACTAGCATCTTTAAAAATGGTAATTTTTGGATTGCCGTTCATTTGATTTATTTGAGAAGATATTTTTTTCAACTCAACATTAACAGCATCAGAAACCGCAACTAGATTGGAATCAGACTGTCGGTAAATATCGATAAACAAGCTTTTTTTGCCATTAAAAAGTGCCCGCGATTTTTCATCTTCTAATGTATCAACAACCTCAGCTATATCTTTTATTCTAGTGATTTTTTCATTGCCATAAAAACTCACTACTAGATTTTTTACTTGCTCTATATCGCTTAACTCATTGTCGCTAGTGAAAAACAGCTCTTGGTTACCTCTATCTCTTGTTCCTATGCCTACCTTTTTACCAGACATTCTTAATTGTCGCTCTATTTCAGAAAGCGATAATTGTCTTTGTTTCATTTTTTGAATATCAAGCAAAATATGGATCTCTCTTTTTCTGCCACCTATAATTTCAACCAAACCAACATCATTTGCCTGCTCTATTCTTGGCTTAACAAAATCATTAGCTAGATCATAAAGCTCACCCTGCCCTAAATTGGCATCAAGAGCAATTGTAATAATTGGCTGATCAGCGGGGTCAACTTTACGAATCACAGGATCTTTAACATCTTCTGGTAATTTATATTTGGCACGATTAATTCGATCTCTTAATTGCTGTTCAGCATATTTTATATCAACATTTTGATAAAATGTAACTATAACTTGACTAGAATCTTTTAGACTGCGGGAATTGAGCCTTTTTATTCCAGAAATTGTACTAATTTCTTCTTCTAATGGCTTAGTAATTAAAGATTCTATTTCAGCAGGGCCAGCCCCTTCATAACTTGTCATCACAAATATTACAGGAATATTGACATTAGGAAATAAATCAACACTCATCTTTTTAAAAGATATAATGCCTAATACAATAATTATTAACATCGAGCAAGTTACAAAAATTGGCCTTTTAATTGATGTGTTAACGATTGACATTTATTATTTTGTTTTTATTGATTTATTTTTAATGCTTTATATTCCTGTGGAGCCAAAACCAGAAGAGCCTCTTTTAGTTTCGGTTAAAATTTCAACTTCTAGTAAATTGGCTTGTTGATATGGAGCTATTATCATCTGAGCAATTCTCATACCCCTATTGACTACAAAATCAATTTTTGAATGATTAATTAAAATAACACATATTTCGCCTCGATAATCTGAATCAATTGTTCCCGGACTATTAAGAACCGTTATTCCGTTTTTTAAAGCTAACCCACTTCTTGGTCTAATTTGAGCTTCAAACCCCTCTTCTAAAGCAATTGATATTCCGGTTGGGATTAATTTAAATTCTTGCGGTTTAATTGTTAATTTTTCATCAATGCAAGCCATTAAATCAAGACCAGCACTACCAGAAGTTTCATATTTCGGCATTGGAAGATCTTGAAAATTCTCTAGTTTTTTTATTTTTAGAATAGTCATAATTAAAAATTTAGTATAATTCTTGATATTTCGTTGCCATTTTTATTGTCGATTTTTATAATTTCTTGAGTTTTACTGGATGGATTATAAGCAGTTTCAATTATTATAAATTGATCTTCTAAACTAGTTTTTATAACCTTGCCATTTAATTTTATATTTACAATATTTGATTTTATTGGCTTGGTAATAATTTCTTTTTTATTAAAAAAAGTAAGAAAAATATAAAAAACCAAAATAGATAAAATAAAAAACATTGCCACCGCAACTATTTTAGCAATTTTTTCTAGCTTTAGATCGTTATTTTTGTTGAGTTCTTGATTAATAGAACTATCCACATCACATTCCTGCAAAGAATTATTATTTTCTTTATTCATTTTATAACACCTAATTTTTTACCAATTTTTATAAAACCAGAAATTGCAGAATCTAGATGCTCTTTTTGATGGGCCGCAGAAATTTGAACTCTAATTCTAGCCTCATTTTTTGGTACAACAGGAAAAGAAAAAGCTATCACAAAGATTCCCTCTTCTTCTATCATCATTTTGGCAAATTTACTTGCTAATAATGCATCATAAAGCATCACAGGAACAACGGGATGAATTGCATTACTATCTCTTAAATCAAAGCCAGCCATTAACATTTTACTGCGGAAATATGCAGTATTTTCAGCTAGTTTTTTGATTAGACTTTTTGAATCTTGAAGCATTTTAATAATTTCAATTCCAACCGAAGCAACCATTGGTAGAATATTATTAGAAAATAAATATGGACGGGATTTATTTCTTAATTTTTCGATTATTTCTTTTCGCGAAGCTATGAAACCTCCACCAGCACCACCCAATGCCTTTCCAATAGTGCTAGATAAAATATCAATCCTACCTTCAACTTTAAGTAATTCAAATGTTCCTCTGCCATTTTCGCCGATAAATCCTGTTGCATGAGAATCGTCAACCATTAACATTGCAGAGTATTTTTCCGCCAAATCACATATTTCTTTTAACTTAGCTATATCTCCATCCATTGAGAAAACACCATCCGTAACTATTAAACGATAGCGATGCTTTTGAGATTCTTGTAGTTTTTGTTCAAGATCAGACATATCATCAAATTTGTAGAAATATCTATTTGCTTTACAGAGCCTAATTCCATCTATTAAACTTGCATGATTAAGATCAGCAGAAATAATTGCATCTTCAGCATCTAAAAGAGCAGAAAAAACTCCCCCATTAGCAGAAAAACAAGATGAAAATGATATTGCATCTTCAAAACCAAGAAATTCTGATATCCTATTTTCAAACTCACGATGAATATCCATTGTTCCGCAAATAAAACGAACTGAAGCTGTGCCAATTCCATATTTTACAAGCGAATCTTTGGCGGTATTGATTAGATTAGAATTATTTGTTAATCCAAGATAATTATTTGCACAAAAATTCAAAACTCTTTTTTTAAGTTTATTGTGAAAAATCTCGATATTTGCAGATTGTGAACCAGTTATTTGATATTCATTTTTATAAAGACCATTGTTTTTTAAGTCTTTAATTTCAGATTTGATAGATTCAATAAATTGATTTTGTATCATTTTGTTGTTTTAGATTATTTTTCTTGACTATTCATCTATCACCAAATCGAAATCTGGTGATAATTTTTTTTTATATTGTAAACTTCCTTTTCTACCGCAATTTTGAAGAATTATCAGGGTAAGCAATAAAAATATTTTAAAAAAATTACAAAAATTCATAATAACTAAAAAAATTATTTTCAATTTTACATTTCTTCAAAATCGGCAAGGGATTTCACTGGATTGTGATTTCTTTCTGGTTTTACTTCATTGATTAATTTCTTTTTTCTCCTCCTTCTTCTATCTCTTTTTACTTTACGAACCTTAGAAGAGTCAAGATTAAGGCGAGATTTGATATGAGAATCAAATATTTCTCTTAATTCATCCATTTTATTAACAAAAAAATGATCAGCATTATTAATGACTTGATAATCTATTTCTGCATTTTTACGAATTGATAATTTTTCAACCAAGCGAGAGGTGTCAAGTTCTTTACTTATATTATCTTGATCTCCTTGAACAATAAGACCACAAGAATCGCAAGGAACAATAAAATTAAAATCATATTTTGAAACAGGCGGAGCAACTAAAATATAGTTTTCAAGTTCTGGTCTTCTCATTACTAATTGCAATGCTATCCAAGAACCAAAAGAAAAACCCGCAACCCAAAAATCATTTGCTTGCATATTTTGGTCATGCAACCAATTTAATATTACCGTTGAATCAAGAAGCTCACCAACTCCATTGTCAAATCTGCCCTCGCTTTTCCCAACCCCGCGGAAGTTAATTCGTAAAACTGAAAACCCATTATCAACAAAAATTTTGTAAAGATTATAGATTATTTTATTATTCATTGTTCCACCATGCAAAGGATGGGGATGCAAAACTAATGCCACTGGAGCATTAGGATTGTCGCTTTGATGATATCTGCCTTCAATTCTGCCAGCAGGACCATTTATAATTACTTCAGCCATTAAATAAACTTATAATCGATTATTAGTGTTTTTTGTTAGCATTTTTGCTTGACAAATTATTTTAAAGCATTTTTTCGCTTTTGAACAAAACTAACAAGCTATTCAGCAAACAGCTTATTAGTTAAAATTTTTTATTGTTTAAACGATATTGCTCAAGCGATTTGTTAGCTAAGCTCGTCCCACTGCATAGGGCGAGATGAATCTTTGTCAGTTACTAGTTGAGTTGTTCCAGCATATTTAACAGCAATATATTTACCATGCCCAACATGCGAACCATTATAAAGAACAGGCTCAACTTCTTTGCCGTTAAATTTCTTTTTTTCAATGTTTTTTGCACGATTCTTTGGGTTATTCTTTGTTCCCATAATTTTAATTAATTTTGATTGAATAGGATTATTTATTTTCTAATACATGTAGTATTTTAGAAAAATTAATTTAAACTTTTAATAAATTTTTAAAAATTTACTTGCAAAATTTATTTTAATTAGTTGTAAAATCAAGTTTTTTATTAATTAATTTTAAATATTTCAATATAATTCCTAACAATGCTAAAATTCAACCAAATCAAAGATTTTTCAGTAGCCAATAAAAATGTTATCGTCAGAGTGGATATAAATGTTCCAATCAATAATGGTATAATTACCGACGACACTAGAATTAGAGCCATATTACCAACTTTAGAATATTTAGTAAAAGAAAATGCTAAAGTAATAGTAATTTCTCATTTCGGTAGACCAGAAGGTCAATTTAAAAAAGAAATGTCAATCTCTCAACTTGTCTCAAGAATAAAAGATCTAATTCCAGAAATCAAAGTTAATTTTATTGATGATTGCATTGGTGAAAAAGTTAAAAATGCAATAGAAAAGACTAATTACGGGGAAATAATAATTCTTGAAAATCTTAGATTCTACAAGGAAGAAACTAAAAATGATGAAACTTTTTCAAAAAATTTAGCTAATTTTGCAGATTTATATATAAATGATGCATTCTCTTGCTCTCATAGATCTCATAGCTCTATTACAGGAATTACTTCTTTTTTACCTTCTTGTGCTGGACTATTAATGGAAAAAGAATTAAATAATCTAAATAATATCTTTAATAATTCAGAAGAATCAATGTTAGCAATTGTTGGTGGCTCAAAAGTATCAACAAAAATTAATCTTTTAAAATCTTTAGTGGGTAAAGTAAAGTGCTTAGTTGTTGGCGGGGGAATGGCAAACAGCTTTCTTTATGCATTAGGCTACAATATTGGAAGCTCATTATGCGAAAAAGAACTCAAGGAAGATGCTCTTGAAATTATTCAAAAGGCAAAAATAAACAAATGCAAAATTATATTACCAACTGATGTTGTGGTTACAGAATCATTAGTTAATAATTCTCACTGCAAAATAAAAAATATCAACAATATTGAAGAAAATGAAATTGTTGTCGATATAGGATTTTCAACAACTATCGCGATTGATCAAGAGCTACAAAATCATCAAAAAGTATTATGGAACGGACCAGTTGGAGCATTTGAAATTAGGCCTTTCAATATAGGAACAGAAAATATTGCTAGAATTATTGCTGGTCTAACTTATCAAAAAAAGATTATTTCAATTGCAGGAGGAGGAGATGTCGTTTCTGCATTAAATGGATCTGGTCTAATCAATGAATTTAGCTATATCTCAACTGCTGGAGGAGCATTTTTAGAGTGGCTAGAGGGGAAAAACCTACCCGGAATTTTAGCATTATCGAAATAATTTTTTAATAACACCTAGTTAAGTCTTATTAATTTTATAAAGAAACGAATAATTACAGTAAAATATCAATTACAACAAACTATGAAAGGCTTAATAACTATAGATCAACTAAATCAAGAGCAGGTTTTAGAAATATTCTCTAAAGCACAAGAAAATTTAGCTAAACTAAGAAATTCCAGCCAACCTTCTATTAACAATGTTGATTATTCAAAAAAAACATTAATTAATCTTTTTTTTGAAAATTCAACACGAACAAGAACTTCTTTTGAGATATCTGCCCATCTTTTAGGTTTTAAAATAATAAATCTTGATGTTAATAATTCATCAATAAAAAAGGGAGAATCAATAATTGATACTGCAAAAACAATTAATGCAATGAATCCTGATTTTATAGTCACGAGACATCAATCTAGTGGCTTTGCTGAATTATTTTCAAAAAATATCAATTGTCATTTAATTAATGCGGGAGATGGAACTAATGAACACCCCACCCAAGCATTAGTAGATGCTTTTACAATCTTGCAACATAAAAAAAAATTAGCAGATCTAAATATTGCAATTTGTGGCGATATATTACATTCAA
This sequence comes from Rickettsiales bacterium, assembly GCA_021298605.1. Lineage (GTDB taxonomy): Bacteria > Pseudomonadota > Alphaproteobacteria > Rickettsiales > UBA1997 > JAJTDS01. The sequence goes on along the minus strand of JAJTDS010000026.1, from coordinate 1,164 downwards.
GAGTAGCTCATTCTAACATTAAATTGCTTAAAAAATTTGGTACAAATATCTCTCTGGCAACCCCTGCAACTTTAATTACCAATCAATATGAAAAATGGTTTATAGATAAATTTCAAATCAAAATTTTTAAAAATATTGAGTCAGCAATTCAAAATGCTGATGTTGTGATGATGCTTAGAATACAACAAGAAAGAATGTCTGGGTGCTACATTCCATCATTGGGAGAATATTTTAACAATTTTGGAATTAATCATAAAAAAATTATTTTAGCTAAGAAAGATGTAATAATTATGCATCCAGGGCCAATAAATCGTGAAGTGGAAATTTCTTCACAAATAGCTGATGATAAAAAATATTCAGTAATTTTAGAGCAAGTAGAATCAGGAATCGCAGTAAGAAAAGCATTATTAGAATTTTTAGTAAATGGAAAAAAATAAAATAGTTATTTTTTTCTTGACAAATATTATTTTATTTCTTAAAAATAACACCCTCATAAATTTATGAACTTTATTTCTAGATAATTAGAACAATAATTTAGCCGAATTAGCTCAGCCGGTAGAGCAACTGTCTTGTAAACAGTAGGTCGTCAGTTCGAATCCGACATTCGGCACCATGCAAATATAATCACTTAATGCTTTCAAAAAATCTAATACTATCGATAATATTTTCTTTTTTAGTTGGTCTATTAGGAGCATTGGTTCCAATTTTATTTTTTCCTTCATTTTTCATCAAAAATTCTTATCTTGCCGACAAAGGGGCAAGATTATGGTCGGTTATTAGTATTTGGTTGCTAAAAAAATTATGCAATATTGACTATAAAATAATCGGCAAAGAAAATATACCCAATAACCAGTCTTTTATTATAGCTTGCAAACATCAATCAATGTGGGAAACAATAATTATGCATATAATTTTTGATAGACCAGTTTATACATACAAGAAAGAGCTATTAAAAATACCTTTTTACGGTTGGTTTGTGGCAAAAATGAGCAGTATTGCTATCGACAGAAAAGGAGGAGCAAGCTCTCTTAAATATCTCCTAAAAAGAGCAAAATTTTATCTTGATAAAAAACAAAATATTATCATATTTCCACAAGGAACCAGAACCCCTATAAATTCAAACACAGCAGATTACCCGTATCATTCAGGAATAGCAGCATTATA
>JAJTDS010000061.1 GCA_021298605.1 Rickettsiales bacterium | reverse complement strand
TAAAATAAATGCAGATCAATCTTCTTTGGTTAAAATTAAAGATCCTCAAGAATATCTCTTTAAGGTAAATTTTTTTTACAATATTGTTGAGGAAAATATAAAATTGCTCTAATTTATAAAAGTATAATAGTAAATTATAGACAAAATTATTAATATTTACAATACAAATTCTTAATAACTAAATTTTTGATGATAAATTATAACTTAACAATCATAATTATAACTTTCAATAGTTCTAAAATTATTAAACAATCTCTTGAAAATATTGATCGCAATAAATATCCTGTGATTATAGTAGATAATGCCAGTTCAGATAACACGGTTTTGATTATTGAATCTAACTTTCCTTCATTAAAAATAATAAAAAACAACAAAAATATTGGCTATGGCAGAGCCAATAATATTGCTTTACGGCAAGTAGAAACTGAATTTGCTCTATTGCTTAATGTTGATGCAACAATAGATGTTGAAAATATTGATAAAATTATTGGTTTAATGAAAGAAAATCAAGATATAGCAATTTCTGATCCATTATTATTTGCAAAAAAATATTTAGATAAAAATAATTTTAAAGAAATTCTGGTAACAAAAATTAATAAAAAAGTCCGCAAATATCATGAAAATGATAATTTTTATTTTAATCAATTTATAACTGGTGCTTCAATGTTCTTGAATATGAATGCAATGAAAAATATTGGTTTTTTTGATGAAGGCTTCTTTTTATATTGCGAAGATAATGAGATTTGCAAAAGGGCAATAAAACATAATTATAAAACTGCAATAGTTAAAAATACTAAATTTTATCATGTATCAGGAGGTTCTTGTGAAATTAGCGAAAAAGAGAGAAGAGTTGTCTATTGGCATAGGTTTGGTTGGTCTCAGCTTTATTACACAGAAAAAGTTTGGGGTTTATTTGTTGCAAAATTAAAGGCAATCAGAATGATATCTAAATTTTCCTTTTTATGTTTAAAATATTTATTTAAAATTTATAAAATTCCCGATAGTGAATATTGTGGATTGAAGGGTTCAATTGGATATTTAATCGGTCTAAAAGCATTTGATGAAAATGGTAACCCTAGGGGATAGTGGTTGCAAAATAATTAAATATTAAAAAATGAAAAACCTAACAATTATAATTGTCACTTACAATAGCTCCAATATTATAGCTGATTGTATTAATAAAATTAATCATAATTTACACGATGTGATTATAGTAGATAATGCTAGTACCGATAACACAGTTGCTGTTATTGAATCTAACTTTCCTTCGTTGAAAATAATAAAAAATAACAAAAATATTGGCTATGGCAGGGCTAATAATATTGCTTTACGGCAAGTTGAAACTGAATTTGCAATGATTCTAAATCCTGATGCATTTATATTTGAAGAAGAAATTAATTTTATTACATCATCTTTGCAAGATGCAAAAGAGGTTGCTATTGGTGCACCTTTATTATTAAACTTTTATCCGCCAAATGAATTAGATATATCTAAGCAAAATTCTGTTGTTAAGTCAAATTTAATTGAGGAAACCAATCAATATATGTCGGTAAAATATATCATTGGAGCAATGTTATTTCTTAGAATGTCGGCATTTAAAAAAATCGGCTTTTTTAATGAAGATATCTTTCTATATTACGAAGATGATGAAATATGTTTTAGAGCCTTAAAGAGCGGTTATAAATTAGCGATATTCAATACGGTTTTTGGTTTTCATCTAGGAAGCGGATCATCTAGTTATGATTCAAGAGTTGTTTATAAGAGATTCTGGCATCGAGCCTTGTCAAAGCTTTACTGGAAAGAAAAAAGCAAATCTAAGCTTGTGGCATTTAAATCAGCGATCAGGTTATCTGTGAGTTTTTTTTTCAAAGCCATTTTTTATTCATTGATTTTTAAAAAATATGATGCAGTAAAAAATTTCGCTTCCTTTTGTGGTTCTTTTGCTTTTATATTAAGATTAAAAGCATTTGATAAAAATGATAATTCTAGAGCATAAAATATAATTTTTTTTCTTATGATTGATATTCTAATTTTTGGTAAAAATGGTCAGGTTGGTTCGGCAATAATTGAAGAATTGCAGAATAATTATCGTCAACATTTTTCTTTTCAGGCATATTCAAGCTTGGATATTGATTTTTCTAATCTTCAAGCTCTAGAAATATTTTTAGAAAGCATTAAAATTAAGCCTAAAATAATTATTAACTGTGTTGCTTATACTAATGTTGACAAGGCAGAAGAGCAAAAAGAGTTGGCAGATTTAATTAATAATCAAGCATTGAAAATTATTGGTAATTATTGCCAAAAAAATCAAATTATGCTGGTTCATTATTCAACTGACTATGTTTTTAATGGTCTTGGTAATGAGTATTTTACCGAAGATGATTCTTTAAATCTGCAACCAGTTAATCATTACGGTTTAACCAAGTTAAATGGCGAGTTTAGCGTTATTAATTCGGGTTGCGAGTACATTATTCTAAGAATTTCATGGATTTATTCATTAAGTCCATTACATAAAAATTTTTATAATACAATAAAAAAACTTGCTAGTGAAAAAAATGAATTAAGAATTGTTGATGATCAAGTTGGAAGCCCTACAAAATCTAGTTTTGTGGCTTTTAACACATTGAAATTATTAAAAAAAATTTATCTAGAAGATAAGTTGACGAATTCTTATCTTAAGCAAATTTATCACCTAAATAATGGTAAATTTATTTCTTGGTATCAATTTGCCTGTAATATTATTGATGATTTAAAAAAACAAAATTATAATAATTTATTGTTAAAAAAAATAACTCCAATTAAAACTGCAGATTATCAAACTACTACTAAGAGACCTCTAAATTCAAGGCTTAGTAATGAAAAACTGCAGAAGATTATTGATATTTAATTATTATGTCTAAATTAAAAGAAAGCTATATTGCAGTATTTGCACATTTCGACAAAGATAATTTAATAGATGATTATGTTGTAGAATATTTGGAAGAGCTCAAAAAAGTGGCAGAAAAAATTATATTTGTTTCTGATTGCAATATTGCGGAATCAGAATATTTAAAAATTAACGATCTTTGCGATAAGATAATTGCAAAAAGGCATGAAGAATATGATTTTGGCAGTTATAAAAGAGGGATAAATGAGTTATCTAATATTATTAATGATTATGATCATCTTATTATCGCAAATGACTCTTGCTATCTTTTTAGGTCGTTGATACCTGTTTTTCAGGAAATGGAATCAAGAGATGGGATTGACTTTTGGGGCTTGTCCCAAAATTCTGAGGTATATGCTGAGCATATTCAAAGCTATTTTATGGTTTTTAATAAGAAAATCTTTTGCAATCAAGATTTTCTAAATTTCTTTGCCGATGTTAAAAAATTAGATTCCAAAGAATCTATTATTAAGGATTATGAAATTGGACTAACTGTAAAACTATTAGAATTGGGTTTTAAAAAAAGTAGTTTTATAGATAAGATTTTTAAATCTAATCCAATGGATTATTATGTGTTTTTTAATGAAATTATTAATACTAATTTTCCATTAATAAAAGTTGATATGATGAAAAAAATAGTTTTCTGTAAAAATTATTTTGATAATTTGTCAAAATTCATACCATTGTTTTTGTTAAAAAAAATAATTAATAATAGTAATATTTTTAATTATGCTATTTTATATTATAGCTATTTAAGCGATAATGATTTAAAAAAAATAAATCGCCATATATCAAGAATTTGTTTTGGAAAAATAAACATAAACGTAGATTTTTTAAACGTAAAATTTAAATCTATTTTAAGAATATTTATAAAAAATAATAAATTGATAATAAAAATATTTGGCATCCCTATATTTAAGAAAAACAACATCGTAAATCAATAAATTAAGTGAAATGAAAGTCATAGAAACTGAAATTAAAGGTCTAAAAATAGTAGAACTGGATATTCATAAAGATTATCGTGGTTTTTTTGTTGAAAGATATAATCGCAAGAGCTTTGTTAATGCTGGCATAGAAGATGATTTTGTGCAAGATAATCTTTCTTATTCTTTGCCAATGGTAGTTCGTGGTTTACATTTTCAAAACAACCCTTCGCAGGTTAAATTGGTTGGTTGTACTAGGGGTAGAATATGGGATGTTGCGGTTGATATCCGTAAAAACTCTCCTACTTTTGGTAAATATTTTGGAATTGAATTAAATGAAGAAAATGGCAAATTATTATATATTCCTGCTGGCTTCGCTCACGGATTTTGTGTTCTTGGTGATAAAACTGCCGATGTTAATTACAAAGTTAATAACTTCTTTTCTAAAGAGGGAGATGCTGGAATTGCCTATAATGATGAAGATATTGCTATTAAATGGCCAATTGATATTAGTCAGGCAATAATTTCCCCTAAAGATCTTGCTTTACCAAAATTAAAAGATATTTTTTTACAAAACTAAGCTAGCGAAATAACTTAATTGACATTAAGTTTAAGAAAATTGTTTTGCCTTATACTATCCTTACTTAATAAAATCAATGAAAAAGCTGATTCTAATTGATGGTTATGGCTTTGTTTTTAGAGCTTACCATTCTTTGCCAGAAATGATAAGGCATGATAAAACCCCAATTGGTGCGGTTTATGGATTCTTGAAAATGATGTTAAATATTTTAGAGAATATGAAAATGAGCCATTGTGTGGTTGTTCTTGATAGTGGTGGAAAGACCTTTCGCAATGATATTTATCAAGAATATAAGGCTAATCGCCCTCCTTGTCCAGAAAATTTAATTCCGCAATTTGAAATTATTCGTGAAGCTATATCGTCATTAAACTTAGCAACTTTGCAAAAACAGGGCTTTGAAGCGGATGATATTACTATTGCTAGAAATGCTGAAAAAGAAGGGTTTGAGGTTGTGATAGTTTCTTCCGATAAAGATTTAATGCAATTAATCAATGAAAATATTTTAATGTTCGACCCAATTAAAGCTAAAATTATTGGTAAAAATGAAGTTATTGAAAAATTTGGAGTTGAGCCTAGGCAAATTATTGATTTCTTATCTTTGTTGGGAGATGCTTCGGATAATATTCCCGGAGTTAAAGGTATAGGCAATAAAACCGCCTGTGAATTGTTAAAAGAATTTGATAATTTAGAGAATTTGCTAGAGAATTATCAAAATATAAAATCAGATAGAAAGAGAGAGTTAATAAAATCTGGTTTTGAAAGTGCTAGATTATCAAAATCATTAGTTAAGCTTGATGAGAATGTCGTTTTGAATGTTGAAATTAATGATTTAACTTTAAAAGATATTGATGCTAAAAAATTGCTTAATTTCCTTGCAATACAAGGCTTTGCAAGTTTATTTAGATCTGTTAAAAATAAATTTAAAATAGATGATATTAATTACGATGAAATCTCTAAACAGCAGGCTTTGGAGTTGCAAAAAAATTATCAACAGCAAAATCAAGCAAATAATTTGCAAAATGAAGATTATTTAAATTATAAAAATATTCTTTTTATTGATTTATGTGCTAATGATACCGATTTTAAGCAGTGCTTAATGCAAATAAAAATTAGTGGTGAAGTTGTAATTGAGGCTGAAGATAATGGTGTGAATAAATATCTGGCATTTTTGGTTAAAAATCAATCTTCTTTGATGATTTTTTATTGTCTTAATAATGATATTTTTGGTGATTTATTAGAACTGGAAAAAGATAATCAACCAAAATATTCATCTAAACAAGAATCAGAAAATCTCTTAATTAATGATTTATTTGCTAACCTAGGAGTTGCTGAAAATGAAAATTATAATAAAAAAAATTATGAAATAATTTGGTTATTACAGCAAATTATTGAAGATGAATCGGTAAATAAATTATCATTCAACAGTAAATGGTTGTTGAAAAAAACTGCTATTTGGCATAATTTTCAATTATCAAAATTGGTTTTTGATGATGTTGGGTTAATTTTTCATTTAGCTTCTGGAAAAACTAATCAAGATTTGATTGAAATTGCAACCATATTTTACCCATTAAGCCCTCTAATTGCTGAATTTAATCAATTATCAACTTTGTTGCATAAAAATAAAAATGATGAAATTAGCGACAAAAAGCCTTTAATATTAAAAATAATGGCAATTCGTGCCTATTTTACTAGGCTAATTTATCAAAAATCATTAACAGAATTATTGCAAAAAAAATTAAGTACTCTTTATCAAAAGCTGGAAAAGCCTTTATTGATGGTGCTTGTCTATATGGAAAAAAATGGCATTTTGCTTGATTTATCTAAAACCAATCAATTATCTAAAGAATTTACCTTGTTAATTGATAATCTTACTAAAGAGATATATAATTTAGCGGGTTGCGAATTTAATATTGCCTCGCCAAAACAATTATCTGAAATTTTATTCAATAAAATGCAAATAAAATTTCCTGAGGAATTAAAATCTAGCAACAAAAAAGAGCCGGAAAATAAACTTTATTCAACTAATGCGGAGATATTGTCCAAGCTTAGTGATAATGGTTTTAAAATAGCAGATTTATTGCTTGAATTTCGCCATCTTAGTAAGTTAAAAAACACCTATCTTGATGCTTTGCCAAAAGAAATTAACCCCAATAGCAAAAGAATTCACACCACTTTTTTAAGCAATTCAACAATTACGGGGAGATTAAGCTCTAGGAACCCTAATTTTTCTGTCGATTATTCGCAAGTTGAGTTGAGAATTCTCGCTCATTTAGCCGATATAGAAAGCTTAATTTATGCTTTTAACAATAATCAAGATATTCATTTAATAACTGCAAGTCAAATTTTTGAATTAGAGCCAGAAAAAATTGACGAAGATTTAAGAAGAAAGGCAAAGGCAATTAATTTTGGCATTATTTATGGCATAAGTGGTTTTGGGCTTGCTAAGCAACTTAACATCAAAAGAAGTGATGCTAGTAATTATATTAAGGCTTATTTTGCCAAATATGATGGGGTAAAGCAATATATCGATAAAACCATTGAAATGGCAAAAGAACAAAAATCAGTCAAAACAATATTTGGCAGAAATTGTTTAATTGAAAATATTGATAATAAAAATAGTTTATTAAGGCTAGAGGCAGAAAGATTAGCGGTTAATGCAACTATTCAGGGGAGTGCTTCCGATATTATTAAAAAGGCAATGATTAATCTAAAAAATATTTTTGATAAAAAGCAATTAAATGCAAAGATTTTATTGCAAATTCACGATGAATTAATTATTGAAGCAGAAGAGAATCGAGCTAATTTAATTGCCGAAATTGTCAAAGAAACAATGTCTGATGTAGTTAAATTAAAAGTTCCCCTAAAAGTCGATGTTGCAATATCTAAACATTGGTAGAGATATTATAAATATTTATTTATTATTGCTTTTTTCTTGCTTGAAGATCTTTTAATTATGGTTTGATTGGTTTTGATTGCTTGCTTTAATTTTTCTATTTAACAAAATAATTTCTTCTGCTCTGCGATTGGCGGAACGGGGATTTTTAGATTTTTTACTTTTGGAACAGTTAATTGAAGAATAATCGAACCGCTATCAATAAAATTTAATTTACTGACGACAATTCTTAAATAATTAACATCAATTTGATTGTTTGGCATAATAACTATAAGTCTTGCTATTGGAAAAAAGATGAAAAACTAAGTTTTGTAACATAAACAGACAAAGATAATAAGATTCTTCATCTCAAAGCAGAAATATGACTAAAATTACTAAAAATATATCTTAAAAAATTTAGCAATT
>JAJTDS010000025.1 GCA_021298605.1 Rickettsiales bacterium | reverse complement strand
GATCTAAATACAACTATCCAAAAGTTGGAGAAATTCTGATCTCTGCAAGCGGCACCATCGGACGAACAGTTATATTCGACGGAAAAGATGGATATTTTCAAGACAGCAATATTGTCTGGATTGAAAATGATGAAAATATAGTTTTGAACAAATTCTTGTTCTACTTCTACAAAATAGCCAATTGGGGCGTTTCGGATGGCGGAACAATTCAAAGGCTTTACAATGATAATTTGCGAAAGTTACTAATCCCAATTCCTTATCCAAATGACAAAAAAAGATCTCTTACCGAACAAGCCCGAATCGTCTCCATCCTCGACAAATTCGATGCCATCACCAACTCCATCACCGAAGGCTTGCCCCGAGAAATTAAGCTTCGCCAACAGCAATATGAATATTACCGTAATTTGTTGTTGAATTTTCCAAAAAATGATGAGGTGAAAGCATAAGATGAGTAAGAAAATAGTTAAAAATCTGCCCAAATCTCCGCCATTTATCATTACTTCCAAAATCGTTAATTTGATTGCTAAAATTAGCGAGCAAGTGGGTAGGCTTAATGCTAGTTTGCTTAATTCTTCGCCACAATTAAGAAAAAAAAACCGCATTAAAACTATTGCAGGAACTTTGGCAATTGAAGGCAATGGGCTTAGCGAAGATCAAATAACGGCAATTATCGAGGGGCAAAGAGTTTTGGGCAGTGCTCGCGAATTGGCGGAAGTTGCAGGGGCAATTTCTGCTTACGATATCTTGCCGGAGTTGCAACCGCATAAAATTAATGATTTGCTAAAAGCTCATAATTTGATGATGTCGGGTATTTTGGTTGATGCTGGTAAGTTCAGAAATAAGGCGGTTGGAATTCATAAAGGGGGCAAGGTGCATCATATTGCCCCGCCTGTTCATCAAGTTTCAGGCTTAATGGCTGATTTATTGAGTTGGTTAAAAAAATCGCAGGATCATCCATTGATTATTAGTAGTGTTTTTCATTATGAATTTGAGTTTATTCACCCTTTCACTGATGGAAATGGTCGCTTAGGAAGGCTTTGGCAAACTCTGATTTTGTCAAAATGGAATCCGCTATTTTTGGCTTTGCCTCTTGAAAGTGTGATAAAAGATAGGCAAAAACAATATTATCAAGCATTAGGGCGGGCTGATAAGGAAGGAAATAGCGGGGCTTTTATTGAATTTATGTTATCGGCAATTAGCGAAACTCTGACGGAAAATAATCAAAAAAATGTCCCTATAAATGCCCCCATAAATGCCCCCATAAATTTTGCAGAACTTAAAACAACTGAGGCGGTTTTAATGTTGGTGAAAAATAATCCGCAAATTACACGACAAGAAATTGCCAATATTTTGCAAAAAGATGTGCGAACCATTGGCAGAGCAATCGCTTCATTGCAAGGAATTGGCAAATTAAAAAGAATTGGCCCTAATAAATCAGGGTATTGGCAAATAAAATTATAAAAAAATTAAAAAAATGACTAAAACAATCAAACCAATCATCGAATCAAATAATTTTATAATTCTTAATGAATATATAAGGCAGTGGGAACCTTCTGAATCCTATCAAAGTGAAAGTGATTTAGAGGAGGAGTTTGTTAGAGATTTAGTTAATCAAGGTTATGAATTTTTGCCAAATTTAAACTCTCCAGAGGCGATGCTTGATAATGTGCGAATATGTTTAGAGAGGTTAAATAATGTGATTTTTTCAGCAAGTGAATGGTTGCGATTTGTTGCAGAATATTTAGATAAGCCAAATGATGGTATTACTGATAAAGCCCGCAAAATACACAATCATTATATTTATGATTTTGTTTTTGATGATGGTCGTATTTTTAATATTTATTTGCTCGATAAAAAAAACATTGCTCGCAACAAATTACAGCTTATTAAGCAATTTGAGCAAAATGGCAAGCATCTAAATCGCTATGATGTAACGATTCTGGTTAATGGTCTGCCGTTGGTTCATATTGAGTTAAAGAAAAGAGGTGTTGCCATTCGTGAGGCATTTAACCAAATTCATCGCTACAGCAAAGAGAGTTTTAACTCTGAAAATTCTTTATATAAATATTTGCAGATTTTTGTTATTTCTAACGGCACTGATTCTCGTTATTTTGCTAACACCACCAAGAGAGATAAAAATAGTTTCGATTTTACTATGAATTGGGCAAAGGCCGATAATAGCGGAATTTTTGATTTAAAAGATTTTACTGCAACTTTTTTTCAAAAAAATACTTTGTTAAATGTTTTAATCAATTACTCGGTGCTTGATATTAATGATAATTTGCTTGTAATGCGACCTTATCAAATTGCAGCTTGTGAGCGAATTTTATGGAAAATAGAAAGTTCCAATCAAGCTAAAAATTGGAGCAATCCCGAAAGCGGTGGATTTATCTGGCATACTACTGGCTCAGGCAAGACTCTAACTAGCTTTAAGGTGGCACGAATGGCAACGGAAGTTAATTTTATCGACAAAGTGTTTTTTGTGGTTGATCGCAAAGATTTAGACTATCAAACGATGAAGGAATATCAAAAATTTTCGCCCGATAGTGTTAATGGCTCTAACAGCACTGCGGGATTAAAGCAAAATCTTGATAAGGATGATAATAAAATTATTGTTACCACTATTCAAAAACTTAATAATTTAATGAAAAGCGAAGAGAAGTTGGCAATTTACAACAAGCAGGTGGTGTTTATTTTTGATGAATGCCATCGTAGTCAATTTGGTGAAGCCCAGAAAAACTTGAAAAAGAAATTTAAGAAATTTTATCAATTTGGTTTTACAGGAACACCAATTTTTCCTGAAAATGCTTTGGGTGCGGAAACTACAGCCAGTGTATTTGGTTACCAACTTCATTGTTATAATATTGCAAATGCTCTTCGTGATGATAAAGTTTTAAAATTTAAAGTTGATTATAATGATGTACGACCAAAATTTAAGGCAATTGAAAGTGAACAAGATGAGCAAAAATTAAGTTCCGCAGAAAATAAGCAAGCTTTGATGCATCCAGATCGCATTTATGAAATATCAAGATATATTTTAGATAATTTTCGCCATAAAACTCATCGCTTACAAGGGGGCAATAAGGGCTTTAATGCAATGTTTGCGGTTAGTAATGTTGATTCTGCTAAACTTTATTATGAAACCTTAAATAAATTACAGGCAAATAGCGATAAGCCATTAAAAATTGCCACTATTTTTTCATTTTCTGCCAATGAAGAACAAAATGTTATTGGCGAAATTCAAGATGAGAATTTTGACATATCGGCAATGAATAGCACCGCTAAAGAATTTTTAAGTGTTGCAATTAATGATTATAATAATTTCTTTAAAACTAACTTCAATATTGATAATAAAGGCTTTGAAAATTATTACCGTGATTTAGCCAAGCGAGTTAAATTAAAGGAAATAGATTTGCTGATTGTAGTTGGAATGTTTTTGACTGGTTTTGATGCCCCAACCTTAAATACATTATTCGTTGATAAGAATTTGCGGTATCACGGCTTGTTGCAGGCTTATTCAAGAACGAATCGAATTTATGATGCCACCAAAACTTTTGGCAATATTGTTACTTTTCGTAATTTAGAACAGGCAACAATTGATGCTATCGAACTTTTTGGCGATAAAAATTCTATAAATTTAGTGCGAGAAAAAAGTTATAAAGAATATATGGAAGGTTTCATCGATTCGGCAACCGGAGAAGCAAGAAGAGGTTTTATTGATGTTTTGGCGGAATTAGAACGACAATTCCCAAATCCTGATATGATTGAAAAAGAAGCTGATAGAAAAGCCTTTGCTAAATTATTTGGCGAATATTTGCGAGTGGAAAATATTTTGCAAAATTATGATGAATTTGTGAGTTTAAGAGCACTACAAAACATTGATCCAAATGATAATTCACAGGTTGAAGAATTTAAAATTAAATATAATTTAAGTGAAGAAGTTTTTGCAGATTTGCAAAATGTAAAAATTCCAGCAGATCGTAAAATACAAGATTACCGCTCAACTTACAATGATATTCGCGATTGGCTTCGCAAGGAGAAGATGGGTAATGAAAAAGAAGAATCCTTTATAGATTGGGATGATGTAGTATTTGAGGTAGATTTATTAAAATCTTATGAAATTAATTTAGATTTTATTTTAGAGCAGATTTTTGAAAAAAATAAGAAATTAAAAAATAAGACAGAATTAATTGAAGATGCAAAAAGATTAATCAGGGCGAGTGTTGGAAATCGTGCCAAAGAAGGGTTGATTATAGATTTTATCAATAAAACCGATATCAATCAAATTGGCAGTAAAGTTGATATAATTGAAGCTTTTTATAAATTTGCTCAAGCAGAGCAATTGCAAGAGGTTGAAGAGTTAATTAATTCTGAAAATCTAAATGCAGAGAAAGCAAAGCGATATATTGCAATTTCTATCAAGCGAGAGGAGGTTTGTGACAATGGCACAGAGCTTAATGATATTTTGCCAAAAATGAGCCCATTAAACCCTCAATATTTAACAAAAAAACAAAATGTATTTAAAAAAATTGTAGCTTTTGTTGAGAAATTTAAAGGTATTGGCGGTAAAATTGAAAAAAGTTAATTAAAAGCATGTTGAACTATAGAAAATGAAGATTTAAAATCGCCAATTTTATCAAAGAATCTGCCTATATTTTTGATAATCTCCAAATCTCATATACCAACTCCTTTTCTTCTTTCTTGAGGTTTTAAATCGATCCCTAATTTCTCTAAAACAATTGATGGACTTAGAATTTAATTAACTAATGACTAAACTATATATAATTTTAGAATTGTTGCACTAACTGCGAAGCCAACAAATATAGATATAAATCTAATTAAATTGACATAGAAAACTCTTTGAGATTTTGAAGAAATATAATCCTCAAAAATTACTTGCATTCCCAATGTTCCATGATATAGAGAGGTTGCAATGAGAAGAATAGACATAGTCGCATTAAACCAGTAAGAGAAGAAGATTGGCAAATAAATAATTGGATTTTGTGCAATTTGCAACAAAGACATTATTAACCAAATCACTAGAGGTATTAAAGCAATAGCGGTAATTTTTTGCAAGATCCAGTGATTAAAACCACTATGGCTAGAAGATGTTTTTATTTTGTTCATAAATATAGAGATTTATAATTTAAAGTGAAGTCCAAGAAAATAGTAGCAACCAAAAATAGTAAGACATGTTAATATTATTGCTGATATTATTACCAATATTCCATTGTAGCGAGCCTTGTTTTTCTCAAAACCTTTACCGCTATCCCAAAATAAATGACGAATCCCGTTGCAAAAATGATAATAAAGAGAAAAAGAAATTAATGTTATGGAACAGAAAATTAAAGTTCTAACTAGGTTCCAAACCCAACAATCGCAATGCTCGCCACTTTGCATTGAATTATTAGGAGCAAATTCTTGCCAATTGCCATAAATTACTATTGCAGAACATATAGCAATGATTGAAAAATATAAAACCACCCCTGTAAAGCGGTGCATTATCGAACTAAAAGAAGCAATGCTCCATTTATATATTTGCAAATGAGGGGATGTTGGCTTTTCTTGTTTTTTATTCATAAATTTATAATTTGTTAAGATTTGTTTTATTAAACTTTTTTTCTAAAAAATGCGGGAACATTGATTATATCGTCATCTTCATCAATTTCTAAATCTTTGCTTTGGTTTTTGCTTAATTCTTTATCTTCAAAAATTGTTAAATTATTTTTCTTGGAAAAGGTTTTTTTATCTTCTTCATTATCTAGAAATAGATTGTCAATATTTTGCGATCTCAATAATTTTTCATTAAAAAGGTCGTCATCATTATTTTGAATAAAAAATTTATTTTTAATATCCTCTTCAATTTCTGCTTCATTTTCTTCCACATAGCTATTTTTTGAGATTGATTTATTAACTGGTTTTTCGTTGTTTTTTTTACCTAAAGCATTATTCATAAAACCAAATAAGTTAAAGCCTCCAGAAGAATCTTTCTTGTTTTTATGTTGATTGTTATTTGTTTCTTTATCTTTTTTAATTTCAATATCATTATTTATATTTTCAATAAATTTAGTTTTTTTAATATCTTCCTGTTTTGATGAAAAATTTTTATTAAACAAATTCTCTCTTTGATCGTTATTTGAGAATTTAAATTGCTCAAATTCTTCTACCGAATGAGCTTTTTCATAATCTTGATATAGGGGGTTTGGTTCTTTTAAATAGGTTTTTGCAGGTTTAAAATCTGACGGATTAATTTCTTCTATAACTTCTTCTTTTTTAGTTTTTATGATTGCTCCTGCATCAAAGAAATTGCGATTATTTTTTAACGATTCATTAATTGTATTTTTTTCATTTGCTTTTTTTTCTTCAACATTAAAGCGATTATGTTCGTTATTTTCATTTTTTTCAATATCTTCAATATCTATTCCTGTTGCAACTACTGAAATTCTTATTTTCCCCTTCATATGATCGTTAAAAGCAGAACCAAATATTATATTTGCATTACCATCAACTTGTTTTTTAATTGTATTGACTGCAAGCTCGGCTTCAAATAGTGTCATATCTGGACCTCCCGTCATATTGACTAGAACCCCTTTAGCTCCTTTAATTGATATATCATCCAGAAGAGGGTTTGCAATTGCAGCTTCGCAAGCAAGCACCGCTCTGTCTTGACCTTCTGCTTCGCCAGTTCCCATCATTGCTTTGCCCATTTTTGTCATGATAGTTCTAATATCTGCAAAATCAAGATTCACTAGACCCGGCATGGTTATTAAGTCAGTTACTCCTCTAACCCCAGCATGAAGAACATCATCGGCCATTTTGAATGCTGACTCGAAAGTTGTTTGTTCATTGGCGATTCTAAATAAATTTTGATTAGGTATTATAATTAATGTGTCAACAAATTTTTTTAATTCTTCAATGCCGTTATTTGCAATATCCATACGATATTTTCCTTCAAAATGAAATGGCTTAGTTATCACCCCAACGGTAAGTATATCTCTTTCTCTGGCTAATTTTGCAATAACAGGAGCAGCTCCAGTTCCTGTTCCACCACCCATTCCTGCGGCGATGAAGACCATATGACAACCTTCAAGAAAATTCTCAATTTCTTTGATATTTTCTTCGGCTGCCACTCTACCACGATCAGGGAACGACCCAGCTCCAAGGCCTTTTGTCGTTGCAAGCCCTAACTGTATAATATTGGGAGCTAAAGAACTTGATAAGGCTTGTGCATCTGTATTTGCAGCTACAAATTCAACCCCTTCAAGATTGGATCGTATCATATTGTTTATCGCATTCCCTCCAGCACCACCAACTCCAAAAATAATGATTTTAGGCTTTAATAGGTTATGTTGAGGTATATCGAGTTTAAGAGACATAAATTATTTAAAAAAATGGTTATTATGTTTTTATTTATTGTAATATAGTTTTAAATAAAAAGCAAAAATTTTAATAGTAAAATTAAAAATGCACCAATTGAGATCAATCCTATAACCATTGACAATGAATGGTTATAAATATAGCCAGTTTGAATTGCGGATGCTCCTTTTGAGCATATTTTGGTGATGTAAATTAATAAACTAGAAAATCTATCAATGATTTTTATATCGATTATTTTCCACAAGAATAAGCCTAAATTTTTAGTCGATTTTATTATGGTAATATTATATATTTCGTCAAAATACCATTTATTAAACGATATTTTATAAAGAGGCGATAAAATTTTAGAAATTTTATTCAAAATTGATTGATTTTTGAAATAGAAGTAGAATGCAAGCATAATTGCCAAGATGCCAACAATAATTGCGGATAGTTTTATTAATAATGGCGCATGGTGAGCCTCTTCAATTATGTTTAATCTTTCTGTTGCTGTAAAAATTGAGTCAGCAAAAAAGCCGTTTTTATTATCAGTAAAATGCAGGATTTTACTACCAACAAAACCTGCAAATATTGAACCAATTGATAGAATAATTAGTGGGATTGTCATTGTTTTTGGCGATTCATGAGCATCTTTAAAGCTATGGTGATCTCCGCGATTTTTGCCATAAAATACAAGAAATATTAATCTCCAAGAGTAAAATGCGGTTAAGAAAGCGGATGTAATGCCTGCTATATAAGCTAATTTTCCAAATTTATGATGCGATTGATAGGCCACTTCGAGAATTAAATCTTTTGAAAAAAAGCCTGCAAGTGGCGGGAAACCAGCTAGAGCAAGCGATCCTATCCACATCATAGCACAAGTAAGGGGAATTTTTTTATAGAGACCACCCATTCTTTGGATATTTTGTTCGTGATGCATCGCATGAATAACACTACCAGCACTAAGAAATAATAAGGCTTTAAAAAATGCATGGGTTGCAAGATGAAATATTGCGACAGAATAAGCTGAAAGACCGCAGGCAAAAAACATATAACCAAGCTGACTGCAGGTTGAATAAGCGATGATTTTTTTAATATCATTTTGAGTAATTGCAATTGTTGCTGAAAATAATGCCGTTATTGCCCCAACAATTGTTATCATTGATAAGGCGACTTCTGAATATTCAAAAATTGGCGAGCATCTTGCAACCAAAAAAACTCCTGCAGTTACCATCGTTGCGGCATGAATTAGGGCTGAAACGGGGGTTGGACCTTCCATTGCATCGGCAAGCCAAACATGCAAACCAATTTGAGCTGATTTTCCCATTGCTCCAATAAATAAGAAGATGCAAATTATATCAATATTATTAAGATTGTAACCTAATATAGAAAAATTATCATTAAGATGATTACTAACTTGACTAAAAACCTGCTTAAATTCAATAGAGCCAAATGTTAGATAGATTAGTGATATTGCGATTATGAGCCCCAGATCTCCAACACGATTAGTTATAAATGCTTTAATTGAGGCACAGTTAGCACTTTCTTTTTTAAACCAAAACCCAATTAGCAAGTAAGATGCTAAACCAACACCTTCCCACCCAACAAAAAGTTGTAAAAAATTATCCGAAACCACCAATATCAACATAAAAAATGTAAATAACGATAGATAACACATAAATCTTGAAATTGATTTATCTTCATGCATATAGCCAATTGAATATAAATGAACAAGAGTTGAGATCAGGGTTACTACAACCAGCATAATTGAAGTCAGCGAATCAACCTTAATTGTCCAGTTAGCTACAAGATTCCCTGAATTTATCCAAGGAGCAAGATATTCAAAATAAATAACTTTATTAATAAATACATCGGAAAAGAGCTTTAAAGAGCAAATTGCTGATATCGATAAAAGAGCAGTTGTAAAATATTGAGAAAAAATATCGGCAAGATAGCGATTTTTCGCTAATTTTGAAATAATGCCAGATGTTAAGAAGCCAAATAAAGGCAGAAACAAAACCAGTTTTAGTAGCATTTTTTGTGTTAATTTGATAAATTTAAAAATGTTTGTAAGTAATATATGCAAAAGATTGATTTTCTAAATTAAAAAGTAAAAATCAAATTAATTTTATATTTTTTAAGTTTATTAACTCAAATCAATAGCTTGATTATTTATTTAAATAATTTAAAGCATACTTGGAGAATTAAAAAAATCACTATCTTTCTTAATTTCTTTATTATCTTCTTTTTTAGATTCTTTCTTTTCGCCCTTCATTTCATTAAACAAAGAACTGATCGCATTTTGTTTTTCTTTCTTTTTAATCAAGTTTATCACTGCTTTTCCTTCCACAACGGAATTATTACTTAACATAAAGGTTTGATTAGGTTTTAGACTAAAGTAAACTTCAATTTGATTGTCTTTGTTAATTTTAGGAGCTATTGTTTCTGATTTTTTTCCAGAAATTATTTTCCATTTAGTAATACTAAGCTTCCACACAACATCTATTTGATTTTCGTAAACTTTTTTTATATATAATTCTTTATTTTTTTGATTAGTTTTCGGAGTTATTTTTTGGTCATTGATCCATATCACCCAATCCTTTTGATTGAAATAGATTATTGATGCGAGATATATGTAAGATTTCTCGCTTCCCTGCTCTTCTTCTTCTTTTTTTAATTTTTCCTCTTGTTCTTTTTTCTTTTTTTCCTTTACTTTTTCTTCCTCCTCTTTAGAACCCTTAATTTTAGGCTCTTCTTCTACTTCTGCAACAAATGGTTGACCGTTATTCGCCGCTTCATTGGCTTTTTTAATATTTTTTAATTCTATTTCTGTTAACATTAATGATTCATATTTTTTATCTATTAATTCTTTAACATCTTTATCTTTTGAGTTTTTTATAGGCTCTATTTTTTCTTCTGATTTTTGCTGTTTATTTTCTAAACTTTCTTGAAGCTTTGATAAATCTAATTGCTCTGTTGTTGTGAGGTTTTTTGAATCTACTATTTTTGTAGGTTCCTTATTTTCAATTGCTTGATTGCTAGTTATCGGCTCTTTTGAAACATCTTCTTTTTTTGGCTCTTTATTATCGAGATTTTGACCCTGCAAAGCCCCAATTTTAAAAAATAAAAACAATAATGTGGCAATAATATTTTTTGTGATATTTTTCATTGTGGTTTATTTTTATTGTTGCTTTCTGTGGTTTTTTCCTCTGTTTTGTTAATATTGTTAGTGTCTTCAATTGATTTAAAGAGAGGTTTTATATTTAGCTTATTTTTATCGAATGTAGCTTCTTTTTCCTTTTCTTTATAGGCATAAATTATAAAGTTGGCCTTACAAATTATTAAACCACCCGGTTTTTTTATTGCTATGTTCAGATAATCTTCTTGCTCATATTTTTTTTCTTTTTTTATTTCTACAGTTTTAAAAACAATATAATTAGGAATTGATTTTTTGAGATCGATTAAAAAATTTATAGTATCAATATCTGTAAATGCCTTAAAGACTAATGTTACTTTCGATGCAACAATTGCAACAGTTTTATAGTCAAAAGACTCTCCTTGCATATTTTGAGGGATTGATAATTTTACTGAATCAATTTGAGAGTGGTATTTTTCTGCCAATATATCTATTATTTCGGTAACTTTTTCTGATTTTATACCTATGATCATCTTTTTTTCATTGGAAAGAGTTTTCCATACATCGCGATATTTTTTTGCTTCCGTTGCTTTTTGCTCAATATCTGTTGCTTGTTGAGAAATTTTAATCGCATCATTTTCAATATTTTTTATTTTTTCTTCTAAAAGATTTTGGCGATATATTTTTAGAAATATTGATACAGCAAGAAATGTTATAAAAATAAAGGTTACAGCGACATTTTTAATAATTTTTTTTCTAATAATTGCAATTTGCATCAGTTTTTTTGAATAGAAAATTGAATTTTTGTTTCATAATATTTTTTTGCAAAATCAATATCTCTTGGTAATTCTACATATTTAACTTTATGATTTGCAAAATTATTTTTTACTTCTGCGGTCAGGGCATCAAAGCTTGAAAATAATTGCTCTATATCTCCATTGCGATTTAGCATTTTACCAAAAAAGACAATTTTATATTCATTATTTGATTTTGGAGTCTTGACATCAATAGTTGGAGAATTGTAAGAAAAGCCATCAAGAGTTGCATCAAATTTTTTTAGGAATTTCAGATCCTTATAGAATTTTTCAAAATTTTCATGATCGGTTTTTAAATATTCTTCAAACTTACCAAAATCAGAAATTCTGTCAATTGAAACCGGTTCGTTATTTTCAATAATTTCGTCGCCATTAAAAGTATTTTTTTTAACTCTACTTAGTTTTTTGAAAGCCAACTCTTTTTTTTGAGTTACTTCTTCTACTAGATCGAGCATTGATTTTTCAAACAATATAACCATTACCAAAGACAATAATATTGCTACTAACCCAACTAAATTTGTATAATAAAAGCCTTTTAAAATTAAAAACAATCTATCTGTTGCTAATATTTTAGGGGTACTAAATTTTAAAATAGGTTTTGATTTGCTAAAAATTTGTGCAATTAGTAAATCTGAATCTTCTTCATTTTCTGCAATTAAATTTTTATAACCAAATAATTCAGAAAAGCTAGTGGGAGTAAAGTTTGATATTGCTAGTTCGGAATTGCTATTTTTGATTTTTTCATTATGTTCTTTTGATAGAAGATTCACTATTTCTAACTGTTCAATTTGCAGTTCGGGATATATTCTTTTCAAATATTCAAAAGTGCTGAATATATCTTGGTAATATTTTTCGGCAAAATCACTTTTATCTTTCTCGTAATTTACAACCCTTGTAAAAATTATGCCATTTTTAGAGAAGACAATCTGCCTTGTGCCACTTACTTTGCTTTTAATAATAAAGCAATAGAGCTTTAATTTTTCTTCTTCTTTTAAAAGCTTTTTATCTGCTTTTTTGTTGCCTTCCTCTAATTCTTCAGGCTTTTCTTGTTGCTCTTTATTTTCTTTGCTTAATTGTTTTTTTTTATCTTTTTTGTTTTTGTCTAATTTTTTGTCAATTTCTTTATTTTGTTGCTTGATGAGAGCTGTTGATAATCCAAAAGCCTCAACCGGTAACATATATATTCCGCGAAGATGATTAGGCATTGATAGTAAAAATTCTATCCAATTCGTTAACAATTCTGAATTTGAAAATGAAATAAACATACAATCCCAGTTTTTCTCAATTTTTTCTTTAACCTTGCCATTTTGTTGCTTTGGAGGAATTTTTTTAATCTTTTTTTGCTCAAAGAGTAAAAAATTTTTTATTGAATCCTTGTCGGGGTCGCTTGCAATTTCTCTTTTAATTAAATGCAAAACATCGCCTTTTTGCATTGCGGGATAACTCTTCTTTTTATAGATTTGATCAATTCCATCTAGAATGATAAAAATTTCAGAAACTTTATTTTTAGAAAAAAATTCTTTTAGCTGTTTTTTATTTTCATCATTCAGTATTTCAATAGAAATTTTTTCCTTGATTTGATTGTTGCTATGAAATGATACAATTGAGCATTTGTTACCAATTGTTACGATAAATTTTTGTTCAACAATCATTGATTTTTTTTGGTAATTTTTAGATTTTATGAAAATTTACAATTTTAAAAATAAAGATTAAAAAATAAAATTAATCAATTAATTTAAGTTCATTTTAATAAAAAATAAGTTTTAAATCAATAAAATCAACAAAATGATATATGGAATTGGGGTTGATCTAATTTCTGTCCCAAGAATAGAAAAAATTTATCAAAAATTTGGCTCGAGATTTGAAAATAAATTATTTACAAAGCTTGAAATAGAAAGATCTTGCCAAATTAAAGGCTCGGATTATAAATCGGTTTTTTTTAAAAAATCTAAATTTTATGCAAAAAGATTTTCTGCCAAGGAAGCCTTCTCCAAAGCTCTTGGATTAGGGATTGGCAGAGGAATAAGCTTTTGCGATATAGAAATTTTTAATAATAATTTAGGTAAACCAGAATTGAGAATAATTAATAATCGCGATAAGTTATTGCAAATAATAGGCTCTAATAATTTTAAAATTCACTTATCTTTGAGTGATGAAGTCAAAGGAAATGAAGCTTTAGCAATTGCCTTTGTAACCATTGAAATATTTTAAATATGCCAGAAAAAAGTTTAAAAAATAAAGTAATTATTTTTGGTGGCGGTGCTTGGGGCACTGCAATTGCAAATTTAGTTGCTAGGAAAAATCAAGAAGCAGAAGTAATTATAATTGCAAGAAATCAAGCAGTAATTGATGATATAAATTTTAATCATTGCAATTACAAGCATAATGGCAATATTATTTTATCGCCAAATATTAGAGCAAAGCAAGAAATTAATGATTCTGACTTAATTAATTGCGAATTTTTATTTATCGCCACTCCCGCAAAAGAATTTTCAAAAATAATTGCAAAAATTGCCGAATATAA
Organism: Rickettsiales bacterium; assembly: GCA_021298605.1. Classification (GTDB taxonomy): domain Bacteria; phylum Pseudomonadota; class Alphaproteobacteria; order Rickettsiales; family UBA1997; genus JAJTDS01. The sequence goes on along the minus strand of JAJTDS010000025.1, from coordinate 984 downwards.
AATTTCTCAATCGCTGTCAATTGTTATCTGTGCTAAGGGTGTTGATGGTTATGTGGCTAAATTTTTTAGTGAAATAGCTAGCGATCAATTGCCAAATAATAGCTCAATCATTATGGCTGGCCCTAATTTTGCTGGCGAAGTTGCTAAGGGTAAATTTTCTACCACCACAATTTCTAGTAATAATCAACTTTCTTGTGAGAAATTATCAAAATTAATTAATGGCAAAGATTTTAAATGCGAATATTTTAACAATCCTATTAATGTTGAAATTTGTGGAATATTTAAAAATATCATTGCAATTGCTTGCGGTATTTGCGACGGCATGGATTTTGGTGAAAATTTTAAGGCATCAATTGTTTCTCAAGGCTTAAAAGAAATTAAATCCTTATGCAAAATCATTACCAACAGCTCTGATTTGCCTATTTATGCTGGTTTTGGTGATATTTTTCTTACTTGCTCTTCAAAAACTTCTAGAAATTATTTATTGGGTTTTGAAATCGCAAAACAACCTTTGGAATTTAGTTTTTTCAGCGATCAAGCAAAATTAAGGTTTGACAAACATTATGAAGGAGCGAATTCAGCAATAAGAATTAATGAAATCATTACTAAAATTAACAAAAATATTGATAATAATAAAGATCAATTTACTATTGCCAATATTGTAAAATTAATAGTTGAGAATAAAATCTCTAATCAAGATTTTAAATATTATTTTGAAAAAATTATCCTAACAAACTCTTAAAATGAAACCTAAAAAAACTAAAGAAGTTGCTAAAAAAAATTTATCTAGCTCAATTTTAATTATTGATTTTGGTAGTCAGGTAACTCAATTAATTGCTAGAAGAATTCGTGAATTAGGTGTTTATTGTGAAATTAAAAACTCAAAAATATCAATTGCCGAAATAACCGATTTTAACCCTAATGGCATTATTTTTTCAGGTGGTCCTTGCTCTGTTTATGAAGAAAACTCACCAACGATTGATA
>JAJTDS010000024.1 GCA_021298605.1 Rickettsiales bacterium | reverse complement strand
TTTATTTAGATTAATTTAATAATTGTTATTTTTATCAAGCATTACAACATTCGGAATAAAATTTAGTGCTTGTTGATAATCCATCGAAGCATAAGCAATAATGATTACTAAATCACCGATTTGAACTTTTCTTGCGGCCGCACCATTAATTTTTATTGCACCACTACCCCTTGCTTCAGGAATAGCGTAAGTAGTAAATCTTTCACCATTATTTATATTTAATACATCCACTTTTTCATTAGGTAAAATTCCAGACTTTTCAAGGATATTTAGATCAATTGAAATAGAGCCTTCATAATGGAGATCTGCCTCGGTAATGGTTGCTCGATGAATTTTAGCTCTCATTAAAGTTAATTGCATTTTTTCCTATTTTTAAATTAAATTTTTTTAAGTAATTTTTCTACAAGATCGGTTTTTTCCCAACTAAAACCGCCATCTAATTCTGGTTTTCTGCCAAAATGACCAAATACCGCAGTTCTTTGATAAATAGGACGATTAAGTTGCAGATACTCTCTAATTCCTCTGGGGCTAAGATCTATTAGATCATTAATTAACTTAACTAAATCTTCGCCAGCAACACCAGTTTTATGGTTATTAACATATAAAGATAAAGGTTTCGATACTCCAATTGCATAAGAAATTTGAATAGTACATCTAGTGGCAAGTTTTGCAGCAACTATATTCTTTGCTAAATATCTTGCCATATAAGCAGCGGAACGATCAACCTTGGTTGGATCCTTACCAGAAAAGGCTCCGCCACCATGAGGAGCAGAACCGCCATAACTATCAACAATAATTTTTCTTCCTGTTAAACCAGCATCTCCATCTGGACCACCAATTACAAATTTACCAGTTGGATTAATCATAAATTTAGTATTTTCATTAAACCAACCTATTGGTAAAGAACTTTTTACGATTGGAGAAATTAAATCAATAATTTGATTAACCTCAACTCCTTCTTTATGCTGTATTGAAACAAGAATTATTTCAGCCCCTACTGGCTTATAATCTTCATATTTGAGAGTTACTTGACTTTTTGCATCAGGACCAAGAATTGCAAATTTAGGGTTATTTTTTCTTGCATTTTCAATATTTTGCAAAATACGATGAGCATAATAAATTGGTGCAGGCATTTGATCTTCCGTTTCATCGCAAGCATAACCAAACATAATTCCTTGATCCCCCGCTCCTTCCTCTTTGTTTTTAGTAGCATCAACACCAATAGCAATATCTGCAGATTGGCTATGTAGCAAATTTATAATATTAAAATTTCTCCAGTCAAAACCTTTTTGTTCATAACCTATATTCTTCACAACATTGCGAATGATGTTTTCAATATCGTTTTTTGAAATTTCAGGAGCCCTTATTTCTCCACCAATTATAACTTGATTAGTGGTTGCGAATGTTTCAATTGCTAAACGAGAATATGGATCTAGGGAAAGATATTTGTCAACTAAGGCATCAGATATTTGGTCACATATTTTATCTGGATGACCTGAGGACACTGATTCCGATGTAAATAAAAAGTTTCTTGGCATAGTTTAGATATTTTATTTCGGAAGGCTTTCCACAAATTTAGTAAAAAAAATACAGAAAAAAACAATAATTTCTGTATTTTTAGATTATTTTTTAGGAGATGGCTTTTTTTCTTCGACCTTGGAAGTAGTTGAAGCAGAATCTGTGGCTACACTATCTTCTTTAGAAGCTCTACCAGTAATGCTGGCGACTAGGTTAGCTCCCTTAACATTAAGCTTAGAATATTCTGGTATTTTAAGATCTGAAGCTCTTATTTTTTGACCAACTTTCATTAAACTAATATCAACTTCAATAAAATTAGGTATTTCTTTATCGGCAGAGATTTCCAATGCAACTTTTCTCATTCTAACATTTAAAAAACCACCTCTTTTTAAACCAATAGATTTATCCTGACCGGTAAATTTAATTTTAGACTGAATTTTAATGGTTTTTTGTTTATCACAATTAAAAAAATCAATATGAATAGGACGATCAGAAACAGGATCAAGCTCAATTTTATGTGCTACAACTTTTAATTCTTTGCCATCTAGATCAAGAGATATTATAGTTGACTGTAAATCGCCCTTAAAATATTCATGCTCCAATTCTTTTGAATCAAGAGATATATTTATATTAGAAGGATTGCTATAAATTACAGCAGGAATCTGATTGGCTCTTTTTATTTTTTTAGCAGCGATAGAACCTGTATTCTCACGGATATTCGCTTTAATTTTGATGCTAGTCATAGCTTTTGTTTTATGTTAAAATTAAAAATTCAAAAATGAAGTCGCCATAATTTAAAAATAAAAATTTTATAATCAAGTTTTTTATTAGTTTTTTAGTTAAGTTTTTTTCTTGACTTTTAAAAAAGTATTTTATTTTCATTTTAGCTGGCTAACTAATTATTAGATTTAATTAGATATTTAAAAACCTCTTCTAAATCTGGTTGACGAGTTGATATATCAACAATCTTAATATTATGAAGATTAAAAATATTAAGAATTTTCTCTACCTCAAAATTTTTAGGATCATACTCAACAAGAAAATTATTATCTGTGTTTTTAATAATTATATCTGAACCAACACCAGAATTTTTGGTTTTTGCAATAATTTCATTAGATAAATTATTAATATCTCCTAAAAAATTATCTCTACTTGTAATTAATAATTGCTTATAATTTAATATATTCATTAATTCAGCCGTTGATTTTTGAGCAACAACAGTTCCATTATTAATTACCGCAATTTCATCGCACAATTTTTGAGCTTCCTCAAGATAATGGGTTGTAAGCACTATCGTGGTATTTTGTTCTTGGTTAAGTTTTTTTACATAATCCCAAAGTTGATTTCTTAAATCAACATCAACTCCTGCAGTTGGCTCATCAAGGATTAGTATTTCTGGATTATGAACCAATGCCTTAGCAACTAGAAGCCTTCTTCTCATACCACCAGATAAACTTCTAGGGGTTGATTTTGCTTTTTCTTTAAGACCAAGAGCCTCAATAATTTCAAATGTTCTTCTTGCTGATTTTTTAATGCCATAATAGCCAGCATATATTTCAAGAGTCTCAAAAACATTAAAAAAAGGGTCAATTATTAGTTCTTGAGGGACAATCCCGATTTTAAATTTGGTTTTTTGCAAATTTTCATCAATATTAATCCCAGCAATTTTAATTGTTCCAGAGGTTTTTTTTACTAGACCTGCTATAATATTTATTATAGTTGACTTTCCGGCGCCATTAGGGCCAAGCAAGCCAAAAAATGAACCTTTTTTTATTTTTAAGTCTATATTTTTTAATGCCTCTTTTTTAGGGCTTCTAGATGATTTTTGATAAGTTTTTTTAAGATTATCAATTGAAATTGCAAAGTCAGTCATTAATGAGCATTAAAACTAGATTAAATTGTAATTTTTTAAGATTTCTTGCAATTCTCCGGATTTAAAACTTTCTTTTATTATATCGCAACCACCAACAAACTCACCTTTAATGTAAAGTTGAGGTATAGTAGGCCAATCAGAAAAATCTTTGATTGCTTGCCGTAATTCTTGATCTTGCAAAATATCAATATCAAGAAACTCGACCGAGAGATTCTTTAAAATATGCACAACTGTCGCTGAAAAACCACATTGAGGAAAATCTTTATTTCCCTTCATATATAACACCACCGAGTTTTCATCGATAGTTTTTTGAATAATTTGAAACATTTCTGACATTGTAATTAATGATTAGTTTAGTAATTTTTGCAGTGCAAATAATGAAAAAGAGCCTTTATTTTATAAGAAGCGGTTTTATTTTGCAAATATTTATTTATCAATTTTGTATAACTTTATATTTATAGTTTAATAAAATAGTTACCACTATAATCTTATCAAAAAATTATTATCATATAAATATTTTTTAACTTCTGAAATTGAAAATTTACGAAAATGAAATATTGAAGCTGCCAATAATGCAGAAGCACCAGCATCAAGACCTTGCTTTAAGTGAGCTAATTCTCCCACTCCACCAGATGCAATAACCGGAATATTAACATTTGAGCTAATCAATTTAATCAATTCGAGATCGTATCCCTGTTTTGTTCCATCACGATTCATTGAAGTTAATAATATTTCTCCTGCTCCTAATTTTTGAGCTTCAATTGCCCATTCTAGAGCATCCAACTTAGTTTCTTTGGTTCCACCAAGGGTAAATAATTGATAAGTGCTCGGAAAATTAATATCATCAACCTTTTTAGCATCAATTGCTATAACTACAGCTTGCGAACCGAATCTTTTTGATGCTTCAAAAATTAATTGCGGATTTTTAATTGCAGAACTATTAATTGAGACTTTATCAGCACCACTTTTAATTAAATTAGCAAAATCTTCTATATTAGCAACTCCACCTCCAACAGTAATTGGAATAAAGCATTTTTTAGCAATATTTTTTACCATTTCAATCATCGTTGATCTGCCCTCACTTGAGGCAGATATATCAAGAAAACATATCTCATCTGCTCCTTGTTGATAATAAAATTCAGCTTGCATTACTGGATCTCCAGCATCAATTAAATTTTCAAAATTAACTCCTTTCACTACCCTTCCATTTTTTACATCCAAACAAGGAATTATTCTTTTTTTAAGCATTTTTTATTAAATTATTAGTTTTTAAATTTATCAACAAAACATTTATTTAGTCTTTTATTATTCTCCATATAGTTTTGGACTGAGAATCTTCAATTGTAATTTTATAAGATAATAATTCGTCCCTTATTTGATCGCTTAGAGCCCAATTTTTACTGGCTCTAGCCTCATTTCTTAATGCAATCTTTTTCTCAATATCTGCAATTGAAATAGCAAGATCATTTTGAATTAAGTTATTTTGTGCCTTTTCCTGAATTTTATTTTTATTATTAAAAATATTTTCTAATAGTTTAATATCAATTAGCCCAATAAATTCAAGTGTTGCTAATATTTCAAGTGCTAATTTATTTTTTACATCATTAGCAATAGCAGTCTCAATTTGAGTTGTTAAATTATGTAAAATAGCAATCAATTTAGCAATATTTAAATCATCAAAAAGTGCTTCAAAAGTTGAATCAGAAATATTTTTAGAAAAAAAATCTTTTTTTTCTTTGGAATCATTAAAATCAAGCAAAGAAGATATGTTATCAATAGTAAAAACTGTTAGCAAGCTATTGTAAAATTTTAATATTGATTTTTCAGCATTTTTGAAAGCTTCTTGATTGAAATCAAGGGGCTTGCGATAATGAGTCGAAAGCAATAGATAGCGAATAATAATTGGCTCAGAACCTTGATTTAAAAGATCTCTAACGGTAACAAAATTTTTGAGAGATTTACTCATTTTTTCACCATTAACTGTTAAAAAGCCGTTATGCAACCAATATTTCGCAAAATTAGAACCTTTATTAGCACATCTACTTTGAGCTATTTCATTCTCGTGATGAGGAAATTGTAAATCAGCTCCCCCGCCATGAATATCAAAATCAACTCCTAAATATTTTGAACTCATTGCCGAGCATTCAATATGCCAACCAGGCCTACCATTCCCCCAAGGACTATCAAAAACAGAAGACTTATCGTCATTAATCGAAACAGGTTTCCATAAAATAAAATCAAGAGGATCTTCTTTGTAATCGGCAATCTCAACTCTTGCACCAGATATCATTTGTTCAATATTGCGATTAGAAAGCTTGCCATAATCAGCAAAAGATTTAACCTTAAATAAAACATTACCATCTTTAACATAAGCATAACCGCCGGCAATTAATTTTTCTATCATTTCTATCATTTCCTTGATATGTTCAGTTGCAAGTGGTTCGAATGTGGGTCTTAAAACATTTAAAACATCTGTATCATTGTGAAAGAATTCAATAGTTTCTTTGGTCAATTCCTGAATTGAAACATTTTTAGCAATAGCGGTATTATTAATTTTATCATCAACATCAGTAATATTTCTAACATAAGTTACTTTCTCAAAAAAATGGGAAAATAAACGATAAAATAAGTCATAGACTATTATACTTCTAGCATTGCCAATATGGGGGCGATCATAAACTGTTGGTCCACAAACATACATTTTAAGATGATTTTTATCGAGAGGAGTTACTTGCTCTTTCTTTTTACTAAGGGTATTAAATATTGAAATTCTAACTTCTTGCAAATTAAACATTCAGATTTTAAATTTTTAAAATTTTATAAACTATAGAATCGCTATTAAAACTTTTCATTTTACCTAACATTTGCAAAATCTATTACATTAATTAATTTATTATTAATGCTACGATAACTTGTTTTTCCAGAGCCCTGCCAATAAACTCTACCATTTTTATCAAAAAGCATAAAAAATGGAATTGCACCTTGATAATTAATTTTTTTTAAAAAGAAGAAATGTCTTAAACCTTCTTTTGAAACAAGATAATAAGGCCTAAAATAAATGTCGCCATTTTTTGATAAATGTTGAGAGAGCTTGCTACTACTGATATCTTTATCAATTGCAATAATAAATATTTTTAAATTAGTTTCCTGAAAGTTTCTTGCAATTTGATTAATATCTTTAAATTGTTTACTACAAGCACCACACCAAGTAGAGTAAAAATATATCAAAACAGGATTCTTATTTTCGCTATTTTGAACTTCATTAATAATATATTCAGAGGAAATAGAGGAAATATTATTATGACCGAAAGAAATAGGGTTTTTTGACACAATATCAAAATCTTCAGAATTACAATTGATGATTTGCCAAGAAATCAAGCCCGCAATAGCTGCAATTAGAATTACTATAAACATTCTTTGTTTGGTGGATAGCTTTTTCATTAATATTGATTAAATAGAATGTTAAATTTATTAAAATTATAAAATATCTATTTCAATTTTTACATTTTTCGTTTGCTCCTCACGAAAATTTAGTATTTTTTTAGCAATTTCAGAATCTTCAATTGCTAATATTTGTAGAGCGAGTAAAGAAGCATTTTTTGCTCCCGATTCACCAATTGCAAGACAACCAACCGGAATTCCTGCTGGCATTTGAACTATTGATAAAAGACTATCAACCCCTTGCAAAACCTTGCTTTTAATTGGAACAGCAAGGACGGGCAAGGTAGTAATTGAAGCAACCATGCCTGGCAAGTGTGCCGCACCACCCGCTCCTGCAATTACGATTTTAATACCCCTTTTTTTTGCACTTTCCGCAAATTCAAATAATCTGTTCGGAGTTCTATGAGCAGAAATAATCTTTACCTCAAAAGGAACTTTGAAATCTTGCAATATTTTTACAGCACAAAACATTGTTGGATAATCTGATTCACTACCCATAATTACAGATATTACAGGACTTTTATTTTTGTTGGCGATTGATTTTTTAGCAGTGTTATTTTTCACTTTACAAGTTATTTTTTTGTGGATTTAGTTTTTGCAATAACAAAATTTGGAGAATGTAACAATGCAGGAATTTCTCTACCTCTGACTATTGCGGTAACATCATCCCCTATCTTAACAATATTATTGTCAAAATATCCTTGACCTATTGAAGTTTTTAGAGTTGGGGAAAAGCCACCAGAACTCAAAACTCCTATTTTAGAACCATTAAAACGAATTTCCGTTCCCTCTCTAGCTATTCCTCTTTCAAGCAATTTAACTCCTATTCTTTTTCTTGCAACGCCATTTTCTTTTTCTTTAAGAATTCTTGCCGAACCAATAAAATCATTATTATTCTTGCTAACTACCCAATTTAAACCAGCCTCAATTGGTGAAGTTGTATCATCTAGATCATGACCATATAAGGGATAGCCCATTTCTAGCCTAAGAGAATCTCTAGCCCCTAAGCCAATCGGCTTAACATTTTCATATTTACAAATGGAAATCCAGAAATCAACAACTGCATCATTTTTAATACTAACCTCAAAACCATCTTCACCAGTATAACCAGTGCGACTAACAATAACATCACCATGCATTTTAGTTTTATAAAAACCAAGATTCATATAAGGAAGATTTGATAAATCAGAATCTAAAAGCATATTTGACAAAACTTCTTCAGCAATTTCGCCTTGAATAGCAATAAGAGAACGATCAGAAAGCTCTACTAATTCAAGATTTGTAGGCATATTTTTTAATATCCATTGATGATCTTTTTCTTTACAGCCAGCATTTAGAACGATAAAAAACTCATAATCGTTAATTTTTGTAATTATCAGATCATCGATAATTCCACCTTTTTCATTGGTAAGAACGGTATATTTTGCTAGATTATCAGTTGATGTAGAGAAATTTGTAGGGGTAATAGATGATAAAAATTTTACTAAATCTAAAGCAGATTGAGGATCTTTATTTTTGGTAAAAATTCTAAATTGACCCATATGAGAAACATCAAAAACACCAATCTTTCCTGAACGAACCCATTCATGCTCTTTAAGCATCCCTTCTGGATATTGAACTGGCATTTCAAAGCCAGCAAATTCAACCATTTTTGCACCTTGATTACGATGAGTTTGATTAAGAGTAGTATATTTCATTTTAATTAAATTATTTTATGTCTGGGATTGTAGGCTTATTGCTAGTTTCTACAGGATTGCTTTTTGTTTTCTCTAGAGAATTTATGCTATTATCAGCATCTTTTTTATATTGTTCATCTGCGACTTTATTAAGCTCTTCTTGAATTTGTTTTTGTGAGTTATTGGAAATTGTTGCCAAAACCAAACAATTAATCATAAATAAGGCAACTAAAAACATTGTTGTTTTAGTTAAAACATTTGCTGAAGATTTGCTTGAGATAACTGAATTTAGACCACCAGAACCACCTATTCCACTAAGAGAATCGTTGTCATTTTTTTGCAACAAAACAATTATTATCAATAAAACAGCAACAATAATTTGCGAAACCAATAGAAATGTTTGTAAATTTGACATTATGAATTTTAATCTAGTTAATTTATATTTTGCTTATGTTTAGATTGCTAAAAACCTAAAATAAAGGCATTAAATTATAAAAAATATTTTTTATTAATCAACATTAATTTAATAAAATTAAAATTTTAAACCAAAAAGATAGTTTTAAAGGCTTTTTAATTTGATTTACTAAAAATAAACCTAAAATTAGGATAATAAATTATATTTAAAAAAACAAGACAAGGTATTTTTACCTTGTCTTGTTTTATAGAGATTGATGGAAAAATTTTTAACTAAAAGCCACCCATTCCTCCCATACCACCCATTCCGCCCATAGCAGAATCTGAATTAGATGATTCTTCTTTCTTTTTAACAATTGCAACTTCAGTTGTAATTAATAAGCCTGCAATTGAAGCGGCATCCTGCAAAGCTGTTCTCGCTACTTTTGTAGGATCAACAATACCAGCTTTAAACATATCAACAAACTTGTTGTTTTGAGCATCATAACCATATGAAGGATCATTTTTTAGCATTACTTCATTAGCTATAACCGCACCATCAAAACCTGCATTTTCAGCAATTTGACGAATTGGATATTGCAATGCAGACTTAATAATTTTAATACCAAGATCTTGATCTTGATTTTCTCCTTTAAGTTTTTCAAGAACTCTTGAAGCATAAAGCAATGCCGAACCACCACCAGCAACAATACCTTCTTGAGTTGCAGCACGAGTGGCATGAAGAGCATCTTCAACCCTGTCTTTTCTTTCTTTTACTGCAACTTCAGTAGTACCACCAACTTTTAAAATTGCAACACCACCAGAAATTTTAGCTAATCTTTCTTGTAATTTTTCGCGATCGTAGTCTGAAGTAGTTTCTTCAATTTGTTTTTTAATTTGGGAACAACGAGATTTAACATCTACGGCTTTCCCTGCACCATCAACAATTGTAGTGTTTTCTTTGTCAATGATAATTTTTTTAGCTTGACCAAGATGTTTAATGGTAACTTCTTCAAGTTTCATTCCAAGATCTTCAGAAATAACCTGACCAGAAGTTAAGCAAGCAATATCTTCCATAATAGCCTTTCTTCTGTCACCAAAACCTGGAGCTTTAACCGCAGCAACTTTTAAACCACCACGAAGTTTATTGACAACAAGAGTTGCAAGAGCTTCTCCTTCAACATCTTCTGCGATGATTAAAAGCGGTTTCCCAGACTGAACAACAGCTTCAAGTAAAGGGATCATTTGTTGTAGATTAGAAAGTTTTTTCTCAAAAAGAAGAACAAAAGCATTTTCTAGTTCAACTGTCATTTTTTCAGAATTAGTAACGAAATAAGGAGAAAGATACCCGCGATCGAAGTTCATACCTTCAACCACACTAACTTCAAATTCAAGACCTTTAGCTTCTTCAACAGTTATAGGGCTTTCAACTCCAACTTTTTGAACAGCTTCAGCAATTTTGTTTCCTATTTCAGAATCTCCATTAGCAGAAATTGTTGCAACTTGGGCAATCTCTTCTTTTCCACTAACTTTTTTGCTCATTTTTACCAACTCTTTTACCACTGCATCAACAGCTAAATCAACACCTCTTTTAAGATCCATAGGGTTCATTCCCGCAGCAACAGCTTTTGCACCTTCTTTTACAATAGCTTGAGCTAGAACTGTTGAGGTGGTAGTTCCATCTCCTGCAATGTCGTTGGTTTTAGAGGCGACTTCTTTAATCATTTGAGCTCCCATATTTTGAAACTTATCAGCAAGCTCAATTTCTTTTGCAACCGAAACTCCGTCTTTTGTGATTCTTGGAGAACCAAAAGATTTTTCAATTACTACATTTCTACCTTTTGGACCAAGGGTTACTTTTACTGCATTTGCAATAATATTAACACCTTCAAAAATTTTAGCTCTAGCATCTGCTCCAAAAATTATTTCTTTAGATGACATTTTTTCTCCTTATTTTTTAATTAATTATTTTTTTGAAATTATGGCAAGAATATCAGACTCTTTAAGAATGATAAGCTCTTTTCCACCAAATTTAACTTCGGTACCACCCCATTTTGCAAATAAAATGCGGTCGCCAACTTGAACATCAAGAGGAATAATTTTACCATTATTATCTCTTGCACCACTACCCACAGCTATAACCATACCTTCGGCTGGCTTTTCTTTAGCATTATCGGGAATTATTATACCACCAGCGGTTTTACTTTCCGCCTCGATTCTTTCAATAACCACACGGTCATGCAAAGGTTTAATTGTCATATGATTTGTTGTTTAAGTTAATAAATATTAAAGTAAATGTGATTTCTTGAACTAATTATTAATTCAAGAGTTATTATTTGATTTAATATTAATTTATTTTTTTACAAGAGCATTTTAAAAAAAATTATTTTAATAATTCATCTAACTTACTTTGCTCTTCAAGAGCATATAAATCATCACATCCACCAATATGAATATCATTGATAAAAATTTGAGGAACAGTCATTCTGCCACCAGATTTTTGCTTCATCTCATTGTATAGATCTTGATTATTGTCAATTTTTATCTCTATAATTTCAATATCAAATTTATCTGACTTTCTGTTAATTAAAGATTTAGCTTTAACACAATAAGGACATATTGTTTTGCTATATATTATTATTTTAGGCATTATTTTATTTTGTTAAATTAAATTTATTTTTGATCCCAAATTGAGATACTAGTTTGATCGGTATCATTAATAATTTTTGGAGGCTTGTAATATTGATCTTGATCTTGATAATATTCATCAACAAAATCATACGGATTATTATAGTTTAAAGATCTTGGCTTACTTGGAACATAACCACTATAACCATCATCGAATGCACAAGATGAAATAACCACTAGCATAGAAGATAAAAAAATAACAAAAAGCTTTTTGCCTATTATTTTTTTTATCAAAGGAAGATAATATTCTATCTTAAAAATATTAGAAGGATACTTGTTTTTTCTTGATAAATCAATTAAAGAATTAATTTTCATTAAATTTTTACAATTCAGTTTTAGTTAAGAATGAATTAATTATAACCGATATTGATCTAGAAATATTAGATAATTCGGCATATTTTTAAATAACTTGTTATAAATATTTTAGTAATAGATATGCAGGGTTAAGTTAAATACACAAATAATTTAACTATAAATTTAGTGTGTTTAATTATTATTTTGTGGTTTCTGACGAATTACTTAGTGGCTAACAATTTTGCAGTAAAAATTAAAATAGCAACAAAAATTTTAAAATATTTTAATAAATTTAGGCATCTAAAATTAATATTTTGAATTATAAAATTTAATTTGATGACCTTTAAAAAACACCATTAAACCAATTGCAATTATTGGAATTGAAAGAATTTGACCCATTGTCAACACATCAAAGAATGTTCCTAATTGATAATCTGGTTCCCGGAAATTTTCTATCAAACAACGAAACACACCATAAAGCATTAGAAACAAGCCACTCAATCTGCCTTCAATTTTTTTGATATTGGTTTTTTTATATAAAAATAATAAAAGAAAAAACATTAGTAAACCTTCAAAAAATGCTTCATATAGCTGGCTTGGATGTCGTGGAAAATTATCTACATTAGGAAAGATAACTCCATAATTAGAATTAGTAACTCTACCATAAAGCTCCATATTAATAAAATTAGATATTCTACCAAAAAACAACCCAATCGGTGCTATAACTGAAATAATATCGGTTAACTTAAAAAAATTCACCTGATATTTCTTACAAAATAACATCATACCGATAATAGAGCCATATAAACCACCATGAAAAGACATTCCGCCCTGCCATATAGCAAATATTTCTAATGGATTTGATAAAAAATACAATGGATTATAAAATAATACATAACCTACTCTACCACCAATTATAATTGATAAAACCGCCCAATTTAGCCAAGCTTCAACCGCCTCCGAGTTCATTAAATGGCGATGACGATTTGCCTTTGCCAAAAACCACCATGAGAAAATAATTCCCAGAATATAGGCTAAAGAATAGTAGCGAATTGATAATTTTCCAATTTCAATAAAGTTTGGATTCAAATTTGGTAGAGTTATAATCATAATTTTAAACTATATAGATTTTAAAAATTATTGCATTTTAGTTTTTATTAAATTCTAATTGGAATTTGAAAAAATCAGGCTACTAAACTAGATTAATTTTTAATTAAATTATTAAAAAGCTAGATTAAAATTACTACTTTACAATGCAGAATTAACTAAGCAATATGACTATACTTTCAGATAAATCAATAGCAAAATTGGCAAATGAGCAAAAAATGATAGAGCCATTTATTAATCAACAAGTAAAAATAGATAGCAATAATCAAAAAATTATTTCTTATGGAAATTCTTCATTTGGCTATGATGCAAGGGTTTCTGATGAATTTAAGATATTCACCAATATAGATTCCGCAATCGTTGATCCTAAAAATTTTTCTGAAAATAGTTTTGTAAATAGAAAAACCGATATTTGCATAATACCCCCTAACAGCTTTGCTCTAGCTAGAACTATTGAATATTTTCGAATTCCTAAAGATGTATTAGTGGTTTGTGTTGGAAAATCAACTTATGCTCGCTGTGGAATTATAGTTAATGTAACTCCTTTAGAGCCAGGTTGGGAAGGGTATGTAACTCTTGAATTTTCAAATACAACACCCCTTCCTGCTAAAATCTATGCATTCGAAGGAGTTTGTCAATTTTTATTTTTTAAGGGAGATCAAATATGCGAAACATCTTATGCCGAAAGAAGTGGTAAATATATGAACCAAATAGGAGTGACTTTGCCAAAAGTATAAAATTCTTAATAAATTTAATAATTCAATAAATTATATGCTGAAAATATTTATATCATTAATCTTAGCGACAATCTTATTTTTAAGCAATTCCAATGAATTGCTTGCCAATCAAGAAGAAATTTTGGAAATAGAAATACCAATTACAAAAAACGAAGACTCTAAAATAACAAATAAAAATACTCCCCTAGCCAATAAAAAAAAATTTATTCTCAATAGAAAAAAATCTCTAGATAAAAATTTAAATCTTCAAAAAACAACAAATCTATTAAACAATAATAAGAAAAATGATGCTGATTCAGGTAAAATTAATGTTCTTGGAACTATAAAAAAATCAATTAATCTAGAAAAGAATAAACAAGAATTAGTTGAAAAAAAAACAGTTCAAAATTTACAAGATAAAGAAAATTCAATCATCCCAAACAGAATAATTAATTCAAAACAAGATCAATCAAATATTAAAGGCGATCAAGATAAAGAATCGCCTCAAAAATCATTAGAATCAAAACAAATGCTTGAACCAATTGCAGATGTTGAAATTATAGAAGATGACAAAATAAACAAATTAAGACAAAAAAAATTACAACAAGAATCATTTGATACAACAAAATTAAACATCGAAGAGCAGTTAAAAAAAGATAACAGTCAAAATAAAATACCTCAGAATCAACTCAAAAATATTTTTCAAGAGCCTAACCGAGGAGGAGATGAAAAAAATTCAACCGAAGAAAATAAAACCGAAAGTTCCAATGATGTAAAATCAAAATTAAGCCCATTTAAACCCAAAAAACCAACTCCTGCAAGATTCTTTTCCGCAGACTTATCTGCACCAGAAACTTTTTTTAGTAGCAATAATTTAATAAAAAAAACCGGGTCTTTTTATCGCGGTTTTGGTGAAATAATATTTTTTAAAGGAACAATTACGGATTCATTTGGGGTACCAATTAGTAATGCAATTATAGAAATATGGCAAGCTAATTCGGCTGGAAAGTATCATAGCTTATTAGAGCCAAATAGCGAATATATTGACCCTTATTTTAACATGTCTGGCAAGGCAATAACTAATAATGTTGGCGAATATAATTTTATCACAATAATGCCAGGATCCAAAGTTGGCAGAGC
>JAJTDS010000060.1 GCA_021298605.1 Rickettsiales bacterium | reverse complement strand
TTTGTAACATAAACAGACAAAGATAATAAGATTCTTCATCTCAAAGCAGAAATATGACTAAAATTACTAAAAATATATCTTAAAAAATTTAGCAATTTAAATTTGCGACAGTCTCTTATTAGACATTAATAGATAAAAACTATTGATAATATAATAACAATCGATTTTCCTTATAAAAGAAAGAGCATAAATTAAATTTATCATTCTTAATAAAGATTTATTTTATAAAGATTTGTTAATGTTTGATAAGCTTTAATCTAAAAGTTGGAGCTTTAATTTATTAAAAATAAAAGGAGAAAAAATGTTATCAATTAGAGAAAAATTCCCAGAATTCAAAGGTATGGCAGTAATTTCTAACGATCAAAAAAATGGTATAATTGAACTTAATAGCAAAGATTATAGCGGTAAGTGGTTAGTGGTATTTTTTTGGCCTAAAGATTTTACCTTCGTTTGCCCTACAGAAATAGCCGAATTTGGGAAACTCAATAATCAATTTCAAGAAAGAGATGCTCAAATTATTGGAGCTAGCACTGATTCAGAATTTGTCCATTT
This sequence comes from Rickettsiales bacterium, assembly GCA_021298605.1. Lineage (GTDB taxonomy): Bacteria > Pseudomonadota > Alphaproteobacteria > Rickettsiales > UBA1997 > JAJTDS01. Next base: position 6,380 of record JAJTDS010000060.1, on the reverse strand, counting down.
AGCTTGGAGACAACAAAAAGAAGAATTGCAAAACTTACCCTTCCCTATGTATTCAGATATAACCCGCGACCTATCAACTAAACTTGGAATTATTGATAAGGATGCCGGAGTTGCACAAAGAGCAACTTTTATCATTGATAAGGAGGGTTTAGTTCGCTTTTCTTATGTAACCGATTTAAGTGTTGGAAGAAATCCGCAAGAGGTTTTGAGGGTTCTTGATGCTCTACAAACCGATGAATTATGCCCTTGCAATTGGCAAAAAGGAGATACAACCATTAATTACTAGAAATATGTCAAATAATTTAACAAAAGCAATCGAAAGCTTGCCCGAGCAGGCTAGAGATATAAAAATCAATTTACAAAATTTATTTTCCTTAGAAAATCAAATTCTCTCACCTAAGCAAATCCTAGGAGCTTCTTTAGCTTGTGCTTTTAACCTTAAAGATAAAAACTTAATTTCTTTTTTTAAAGAAAAAGCTCAAGAATATTTATCCGAAGAAGAAATTAGTGCCGTCAGAATCTCGGCCAATATTATGGCAATGAATAATATTTATTATCGTTTTTTGCATTTAATTGGCGATAATGAATATTCGCAAATGCAAGCGGGGCTTAGAATGAGAGGGTTAATTGAACATAAAATTGATGTTATTGATTTTGAGGTTTTTTCCCTGGCGGTTTCAATATTAAATGGTTGCGAAATGTGCATTCAAGCACATAGCCAGCAATTAATTAAACACAAAATCAGCAAAAATCAAATTCAACTAATTGCCAAAATTGTTGCTATCATTAATGCTTTCAGTGTTTCTTTGAATAATGATAATAACTTACTAAACTAAATTACAAACAACATTAATAAGGATCTATTGTCAAAATTGAGATAGTAGATCCTTATGAAAATCTTTAAAATTAAAGCTTTTAGTTTTTTTGCAAAAATTGCCCTGCAAAATAAAGAGAGCCAGTTAAAATTATTAAAAAATCTGGTGAATTATGATGATTTTTCATCATTAATTTCGCGAGATTAAAAGCTTCATCTAAATTATTAGCAACCACATTTTTAATTTTATTTTTAGAAGCTATTTTTATTAGGTCCTCCTTACTCCTGCTTTTTGGCTCATTTTCAATTTCAAGAATTATCAATTCATCAATTAAACTAGAAATATTGGCAAAAAAACCTTCACTATCTTTATCTTGCAACATTGCAATCATTGCGATAATTTTTAGATTTTTACCTTCTTTTATTTTGTTATTTTTTTTAAGCTGTAAAAAATCTGCCACCGTTCTTGCTCCCTGTTGATTGTGGCTACCATCTAAAAATAATTCAAAATTTGCAACATTATCAATTAAATTAAATAATGTTCCAGATTCAATTTTTTGTAGCCTTGCCTGCCATTTAGTGTTAGCAATTCCATTGATTATTTTATCAATCTTTAATTTAAAATGATTTTGCTGAAGAATTGCAGTAATTGCAACCGCAACATTAATCAATTGATGAGAGCCATTCAAACCAATATTTTCTAGCTCAAACTCAATATTATTGTTTTCATTATTAAGAAATAGCTTCTTTTCTTGTTCGTTAAGAGCCCTACAAATGCTTGATTTTAGCCAATATATTTTTTTACCGCCAGAATCATTAATGCCAAAATCTTTACCAAAACTTATCATTGCTGAAGATTTAATTTTAGCCTGATTAGCAATTACCGAATAAGTATTTTCCTCTTGCTTTGCAACAATTACAGGGCAGTTATCTTTGATAATGCCAGCCTTTTCAAAAGCTATTTTCTCTAAAGAATCGCCTAAAAATTCTTGATGATCAAAATCAATTGGCGAAATAATTGAACAGAGATTCTCTAAAATAACATTTGTTGCATCAAGCCTACCGCCCATTCCCGTTTCAAGCAGAACAATATCTGCCTCAATTTTTGAGAAGGCTAATATTGCTCCTATTGTCGTTCCTTCAAAAAATGTTACCTCGATTTTAGGCTCAATTTCCGCCTTCTGCTTACATTCATTAAGCAATAAATTGAGAAAATCTTCTGCAATTGGTTTGCCATTAATAATTATTCTTTCATTAAAATTAACTAGATGAGGCGATATATAGCAATGAACCCTTAAATTATGCTGTTCGAGAATTGCTTTTAAGAAAGCGAGAGTCGAGCCTTTGCCATTAGTGCCTGCAATATGAATAATTGGTGGCAATTTCAAATGAGGATTATCAAGCCTAGCCAATAATTCGTGAACCCTCTCCAGCCCTAATTTAATATCGCGATGACCAAGAGGATTAGGCCAAAAGGGCATTGAATTAGTTTTAGAAATTTCTTTTTGCATTTTAAAATTGCATTTAAAGTTTAATGATTGATAAAATATTTCTTGCTAGATTTCTATTTTATATAATTTAATTTGCATCTAGATTTATAAAATCAATTGATTGTTGGCTTCTTAGCTTTGGTTATTTTTTTGTTTATTTTCTAAATTTAGCCTCTCAATTTCTTGCATAATTTCTTGCCCAGTTTTTTGCATCTGTTCGTCGTTTAATTCTCCATTATCGGAATTCATTGACTTAGGAAGGTTTTCTTTGCTTACAATATGTTCATTACCGTATATATCAACTATCACCACCCCATCTTCTTCCTTATCTTCTAAATTAATTTTTGCATCAGCCATTCCTCTTTCAAGCTCTTGCCTTATTTCTTCAAGACCCATTTCTTGCTCTATTTTATAATATTGATTTTTTAGATTGTTGATAGTTTTCTTTATTTTAAAAAATATTTTGCCAATGAAATAAGCAATTTCAGGAAGGTCAGCAGGTTTAATAAATATTAGAGAAACCAGCAATATCAAGATCAATTCCGCTAATGAAAAACCAAACATAGGCAAAAAAATTAACGAGCAAATTCAAATAACGGTATTTCGCTACCATCTTTGTCAGTTAATCTTATAGGATATTGATTAGAAAAGCAGGCATCACAATATTGTGGATTGTTATTATCTCTATTGCCAGCAGTAATTGCGCGGTAAAGCCCATCAATTGAAATATAGGCAAGAGAATCAACTCCAATAATGCTTGCAATTTTATCAATCGAATGATTAGAGGCAATTAAATCTTCGCGGTTTGGAGTATCAACCCCATAAAAACAAGGGGCGACAGTTGGTGGAGAGGCTATTAGCATATGAACCTCTTTTGCTCCTGCATCGCGGATCATCTGCACGATTTTTTTTGAGGTAGTGCCTCTTACAATGCTATCATCAATTAAAATAACTCTTTTATCTTTTATGATCGCATTATTAGCATTATGTTTTAATTTTACTCCAAAATGTCTAATTTTATCAGTAGGCTCAATAAATGTTCTACCAACATAATGATTGCGAATAATCCCCAGCTCAAAAGGAATATTTGCCTCGCTAGCATAACCAATTGAAGCGGGAACTCCAGAATCTGGCACCGGAACCACAATATCGGCATCAATTTTAATTTCTTTGGCTAATTCTCGACCGATTCTTTTTCGCATTTCATAAACACTTTTATTTTCAATAATGCTATCTGGCCTTGCAAAATAAACATACTCAAAAATACAGAATTTTGTAGGCTTGCTAGCAAATGGAAAAAGCGATTTAACCCCTTCATTATTAATCAATAGCATTTCACCATTTTTTATATCTCGCTCAAATTTCGCTCCAATAATATCAAAGGCACAAGTTTCAGAGGCTACGGCCCAAGAGCTTCCTAGTTTTGCCAAGGAAAGTGGTCTAACTCCGTTAGGGTCTCGCACTGCGAATATTCCCTCTTTAGCTATAATAACCAATGAATAAGCTCCTTCAACCTGACTTAAAGCATCAATTATTTTTTCTGCAATAGTATTTTTTTGACTAAGTGCAATTAAATGAATAATAACTTCTGTATCCATTGTTGATTGGAATATTGCCCCCGATTTAATCAACTTATTCCTTAAGCCAATTGCATTGGTGAGGTTGCCATTATGAGCAACAGCAATAAAACCAAAACTTAATTGAGCATAAATTGGTTGATAATTTCTTGCGGTTTTCTTGCCAGCGGTAGAATAGCGAACATGCCCGATTGCAGAGTTGCCAACTAGCTTATTTATTACTTCTTGATTGTTAAAATGATCAGAGATTAAGCCATCTGCAAAGTGAGCAGAAAATAAACCATCTTCTGCCATAGAAACAATACCACCAGCTTCTTGACCTCGATGTTGAAGAGCATGAAGCCCAAGAGCAGTATTAACAGATGCATCACTAGAGCCGTAAATAGCAAAAACTCCACATTCATCATTAAATTTATCAAAAGCCATAGCAATTGTCTTTAACATTTATTAAATTTCTTCCAGCGAAGCTTTTAGCATAAATATTGCCGATTTTATACAACAAAAATCAATTTATAGATAAATTTAGAGTAAAGAAATTATAAAAATAACAATGAATATTGCCATCGAACTTTGCTACCACTCCCGCCCCTTCCTAAGCGACGAAGAACGGCTCGAGCATTTATTTAAGCTTTACGAGGAGATGGTGAATGAAAAATAATAAAATTAATTGGAGTTACCATGTATAATTTGTCATCTTATTTCTCTCAATTTTGGCAGGATTATGGAGATTTTATTATCTATCCTCTCTTATCATCTGGAATTTCTTTAATGATGATAGAATTTTGGTTTAAAACTAGAATGAAAGCAATTGATAATAAATATAGCGAAAAAATTGAAATTCTAAAATCCGGTCTCTCAAAAGAAATTACACATCAAGCGGCGGTTTATTCATCTTTTTCCGAAGCGCAAAAAGCTGCAATGGAAAGAAAGTTGCTGGCAATAGATAAGTTATGGCAGACCCTAATCGAGTTTCGTGAAAATTTGCCTCCAACTCTATATATAATGGATATTTTACTAGAAGAAGAATATCAAAATATTTTGCTAAATAATCCGGCGCGCATCATAAACGAAAATTTTATAAAAAATTTTAAAAATATTGATGATGTAAGGCCTTACATTGGTGAATTGATGTGGTATTTATTTTCTTCCTATAGAACGATATTTTTAAGAATATCTTTCCTGATAAAATCAGCACAGGGTGGTGATTATGATAAAATACATTGGAAGAAAGACTCTGCCTTAATTTCTGTTATTTATTCCTTATTAACAAAAGAAGAAGTGCAAGATTTTAACAATTTAAAAACTTCAAATATTGAGTTTTTAAAGAAAAAATTAGAATCGAAAATTATTACAGAAATGCATAAAGTCATTTCTGGAAAAGATTTGGTAAACGATTCAACTGATCAAATCTTTCTAATAGATAAAAGACTGAATGAGCTCGATATGACTTACAAAACAATCAACAAAAAGCCGTAACTAATAATCAAAACCAAATTACTGAACTTTTTGACACCTCAAAACAAAATATTGGACAACATGTTACCGCAATATTGAAAGAAGAGGAGTTGCGGGAAAGTTCAGTTGTAAAGAATTACTTTACAACTGCCCAAGGTGGCAAGAATTAAACTTAAAAATCTACCAATAAAATTAACCAAAGATAAAAATTTAAAATGTTCACCAAGCATAACAATAAACCTCGACCTAATCACTCTCCCATTGAGAGCCCGTCAAATGCTCGGTGTTATCACTCTCCCCTTGAGGGAGAGTCGCAGAGCCAACTTGTTGGCGATGCGGTGAGGGGTCAAAAACTTATTGCAAAATCAAATACTCAATTACGAATGAAGGGAGTAATAAAATTAATATTCTTTCTAATTTAAGGTTGATTCTATTAAATCTTTAAATAAAAACTCTGAAGATATTTATTTAAAATTTAAACCAAAAAAAACTAAAAATTATGACCAATAAAGCAGTCAAAAATATTGAAAACAACATAAAAGAAAATTCAATTATTTTATTTAAAGAAAAGCAAATTCGTCGCATTTGGCATAATAAACAGTTGTGGTTTAGTGTTTCTGATGCTTGTTCTGTTCTTGCAGATAGTATAAATGGCAAAGCTTATTGGCGAAAACTAAAACAAAGACTAAAAAACGAAGGAAGCGAGATCGTGACAAATTGTCACGAACTAAAATTAATCTCATCAGATGGCAAAAAATATTTAACTGATTGTGCTAATACCGAAGGTATTTTTCGCATTATACAATCAATTCCATCGCCAAAGGCAGAGCCCTTTAAACAATGGCTTGCAAAAATTGGCTATGAAAGAATTCAAGAAATTGAAGATCCAGAATTAGCTCAAATTAGAATGAAGAGTCTTTATGAACAAAAGGGATATCCACAAGATTGGATTGACAAGAGATTGCGAGGAATGGCTGTTCGTCAAAATTTAACTGATGAATGGCAAGAGCGAGGTGGTGCAATAGCTGGCAATGCAAGACTTTC
>JAJTDS010000023.1 GCA_021298605.1 Rickettsiales bacterium | reverse complement strand
AATTATGCATATAATTTTTGATAGACCAGTTTATACATACAAGAAAGAGTTATTAAAAATACCTTTTTACGGTTGGTTTGTGGCAAAAATGAGCAGTATTGCTATCGACAGAAAAGGAGGAGCGAGATCTCTTAAATATCTCCTAAAAAGAGTAAAATTTTATCTTGATAAAAAACAAAACATTATCATATTCCCACAAGGAACCAGAACCCCAATAAATTCAAACACAGCAGATTATCCGTACCAATCAGGAATAGCAGCATTATATAATAATTTTAATGTAAAAGTAATTCCAGCAGTGCTTAATTCTGGAGAATTTTGGTCAAAAGATAAAATAGAAAAAAAATCTGGAACAATCATTATTAAATTCTTGCCAGAAATAAAACGGGGATTAACTAAAAAAGATTTTTTACTAGAACTTCAACAATCAATTGAAAATGGTTGTAAAGAGATTAATTTAGGTAAATTAAACTAAAGCTCCTTAATTATCAAATTAGCCCAACATTTAAATAATTTATATTTCATCAATGTCGCGGTAAAAATCTATAACACTTTTATTAGCATAAATTTTATTAAAATTAATTGCCTTAATAAAAACATTATCAATATTCCTTGCCCTCGAAAGGGCAACATAAGCCTGCCCTGCAGTAAAAATATCCGATAAATCGCAATGTATTTTATCTAAAGTCAAACCTTGAGATTTGTGGATTGTTATAGCCCAAGAAGGTATAAGGGGTATTTGAGTCATTTTTGCCTCAATAATCATTTCTTGCTTTAATTCATCAAATCTCTCTACTAACCATTCTTCAGGAGAAATGGTTAGTAAATTACCATTTATAAACTCAACTATTGGATAATTTTTTTTAACTGAAAAATCTCTTATAATGCCTAAAGAACCATTAATAATACCGTCTTTTTGATAGGTATTTTTTATCATCATGACTTGAGCATTGATTTTAAGCGATAAATTATCTTGAGCTAAGCAATTTTTCCTTAAATACTCAATTTTATCGATAGCCCCCTCATAAACTGCTTGATATAATTGCTTTGGCGATTTTATTTTACTCATCTCTTCATTATTTATCAATTCCGCCTTGTGATTATGAGTAGTTAAAATAGTTGGCCTAATGATATCGTTATTTTTTTCATCACTCTGAATTCTTGATTTTAAAACATCTTTATCTTCATCATCAATTTTACCAACTCTAAGATTATTAAGAATTTTAATAAATTTCATGTCTTTTTGACGAAAAATTTGCTTCAAAACAATATTGCTTAAATTTAATTCCTTCCATATAGAAGAGCTAAAACAAAAATTAACTTCCTCACCACTTTTATTAACGGGGGGCAATTGTAGAAAATCACCAAAAAGCAAAATCTGCATTCCGCCCATTGGCAAATTAGAGTTTCTTACTGTTTTGAATATTAAATCTAGCAATTCAAGTAAATTAGCAGATATCATTGATATTTCATCAATTGCCAAAATTTTTGTTCTTTTAATTCTAGATCTTGCTTTAGAGCCCCTAACACTAAATAAATTATCTATAATTTGTGGAGCTGGCAAATTTCCAAGACCAATACCTGCCCAAGAATATATTGTTGAACCCCCTATATTAACAGATGCAATGCCAGTGCTAGCTGTTACTTCTAAGCCAATTCCTGAATATTTTTTTTTAATAAAATTCAATATAAATGATTTTCCTGTGCCAGCTCCACCTGTAACAAGAATATTTCTACCTTCTTCCAATGATTTAATAACAGCCTGTTGTTCTATTGAGAGTTGTTGCAAAGATATTTATTGTTATTTTAAAGCTACTGATTTTAGGTTAAGAAAAACCCCCTTCCAAATTATAGTAAGGAAGGGGGGGTGTTTTTAACTAAATTATTATTTTAATTATTCTGCTATTTCTTCTTTCTAGCTTGAGAAATTTTTGCTTTTAAAGTTTCTAAATCGAGCATACCAGGAATAAATTCATCACCAATAATGAATGCAGGAGTTCCATTCGCACCAATTTCAGAAGCTAACTTTCGGTTTGCTTCGATTATTTTAGATATTTGCTCTTTTTCTTTATCAAGTATAGTAGTTATTTTATCAGCCTTTATACCGACCTCTTCAGCAATTTTCAATGCCTCTTCTTTTGAAGAAACCTTGCTTGACATTAATTTATCGTGAAATTCTTTATAAAGCTTAGGTTGAATCATATTAACTGCGAGAGCAATATGAGATAACTCCTCAGAATTAGGACCAAGAACAGGATATTCTTTATAAACAATCTTAATTTTTTTATCTTCTGCAAATAGCTTAGATAAAACTTCATTTGCTTTTTTACAATAACCACAAGAATAATCAAAAAATTCAACAATTGTTATATTTGAACCAGAAGGATCGAATGTAGGAGAGTTTTTATCTTTGAATAATTCAGATTTTTTTTCACCAATTTTTGCTTGAGCATTCTTCATTTGCTCTTCCATTGCCTTTTTTTGCATTTTCATCACTGCAGAGATGATGAATTGAGGGTTGTTTTCAACCCATTTAGATACAACCTCTTCAACATCTTTAGCATTTTCAATTTTTTTGTCAGGATCGATTCCAGAAGCAACAGCTTTAGCCTCCATCATGCTTTCAACAGAATTATCTTGTTTAGCTTTATCTTCAGAATTGTCTGTTGATTTTGAGCCAGTTTTTGCAATCATCAAAGATGCGAAACCAACAACTGCAACTGTTGCCCCTATAATGGCAAGATTTTTATTGCTAATTTTTTTAATTTTTTTAGTCATTGTTTTGAAATTATAAGTTAAAAAGTTTTTATGTAATTAAAAAGGAAGTTATTTACTGAAAATTGAATAAACTTTATCAAGCTTAATTTTTAGCAAATTAAAACATTTCTAGATTAAACACCATTTTTAATGAGTTTTGCAACCAATTAAAATAATGTTTTTTGAAATAGCAAGAAAAAAATCAATCGAATATTAATTAATTCAAAAATAAACATTTTCATTCTACAGTAACTGATTTTGCAAGATTTCTTGGCTGATCAACATCATTACCTAGTTTTAAGGCAGTAAAATAAGCTAATAATTGAGTTGTAACTATTGGTATTATTGACTCTTGAATAATGCCATCAATATCTGGAATTTCGATTGAGTTATTAATTAAATTATTTATTTTTTTAATTGATTTTTTATCTGATATAAATGTAACTTTAGCACCTCTTGCACATACTTCTTCAATATTAGAAATAGTTTTATCAATTAAAGAATTTTCAATAATATCTGCTCCAATTGCTATTAAAGGTGTACCTTCATCAATTACGGCAATTGTTCCATGCTTCAACTCTCCAGATGCTATTCCTTGAGCGTTAATATAAGAAAGTTCCCTCATTTTCAAAGAAGCTTCAAGTGCACTAACTGAAGAAACCCCCCTACCTGTAAATAAAATTTGTTTGCTACTCTTTAAATCTTCGGCAATCTCACTTATTTTTTTTATATTATCATTATTAAGAATTTGGGTTATTTTTTCTTGACAATGAATTAACTCTTTAATCAAGGATATTTTTTGACTTTGATTAATCTGATTATGAATTTCTGCCATTTTAATTGCCAATATTGAAAGAACCGCAATTTGAGCAATATAACATTTTGTTGATGCAACCCCAATTTCTGGACCAGCAATCGTCCTAATTATTGAATCTGCAATTTCTGCCATTGAACTAATTGCAACATTAACAATAGCTAGACTATTCTGTTTATTTGCTTTGCAATATTTTAGGGAAGCAATACTATCAGCAGTTTCTCCAGATTGAGAAATGAAAATCATTAAATTATTTTTTGAGAATATTGCATCTCTATACCTAAATTCAGAAGCAATATCAACTTCAACTGGAATTCTTGCAAATTTTTCAATAATATATTTACCGCATAAGCCAGCATAATAAGAGGTTCCGCAAGAAATAATAGTAATTTTCTCAATATCTTTTAATTTAAAACTAAAATTAGGTAAATTAATATTGTAATTCTCGAGATCAATATATGTCTCGATTGTTTCAGCGATAACATTAGACTGTTCATAAATTTCTTTCAACATAAAATGTTGAAAATCACCTTTGTTTATATTTTGAGTAATATTTTTCATTTGGCGAATATTTGGAGATATTTTTTCTCCATTAAATTTATAAATTTCATAGTTATTTTTCTCGATAATTCCAATTTGATAATCTTCTAAGGTAATTATTTTGTCGGAATATTTAGCAATTGCTTGGTAATCTGAGGCAATGAAATTTTGATTATCGCCTATTGCAATAATTAAAGGGGAACCTTTCTTGGCGACAAAAATTTGGTTAGGATTATGAAGAAAAATAACCGCTAAAGCAAAACTACCTTCTAAAGATTCTATTGTTTCTAATATTGCTTTTTTACAATTTTTAAATTTTAAGAAATTTTTTTCAATTAAATGAGGTATTACTTCGCTATCGGTTTGACTCAAAAACTCAACTCCTTGTGAAAGCAACTTTTGTTTGATTTCCTGGTAATTTTCAATAATTCCATTATGAACAACTCCAACAATATTACTTAAATGAGGATGGGCATTGTTTTTACTTGGCTTACCATGAGTTGCCCAACGAGTATGACCAATCGCAATTTTTCCTGACACAGACTCGTTGCTATTTTTGAAAAGTGCTTCTAGGTTGGCAATTTTACCCTGTTCCTTAAATATTGCGAATTTTTCATTTTCAATTGACAAAATACCTGCAGAATCGTATCCTCGATACTCCAGCCTTTTTAAACCATCAAAAACAATATCAATTATATTATTTGAGCCAATAACCCCAACTATTCCACACATTTTAGATATTTTTAATTTAAAAAATTATAGCCATATATTAGCCTCTATCATTACAAAATAGGACAATATCTAAACTTATAATAGCTTTTATTTTAATGGAATTGTTATTTTTAGTAATGATTTGTAAATTTTTGTAATATTTAACTACAGATTAAGAAAAGTTGAAATTTCGTCAACAAATTCTTGATGTGAGGCGGTTATTGTTTCTAGCCAATCTTCTAATATTTTATCGTTTTTTAACAAAGATTCAATCGCCCTTATGTTATAAAATAACTTTTCTGCACCAATATTTTTAGATATTCCCTTAATTGAATGTATATAAAATAAAATCTCTTTAACATTTTGATTAATATTACTTTTAACAATTTTTTCTAAAGATTCCGAACTTTCTTTAATAAATAAATGCAAAATATTTCTTTTTTCACTTTCAGTAAAGCAAGATAGTGCATTTTCATTGAAAATCTTGATATCATTAGGTAGTAAAATATTTTTAATATCTTTAAAAGATTTAATGTTAGTAGATAAATCATTAAATAAAATAACATCTCTTTTTATTAAATAATTAGATATAATTTTTATCAATAATTCAGAATCTTCACCTTTAATAAAATAATCGGTCATTTTGGAATCTAAAAACTGCACAATATCTTCTTTTTCACCGTCTCCACTCAATGCAATAATTGGTATTTCCTGATGATAATTTATATCATTGAAACATTCTAGCCCTCTAATGATTTTAGCAACTTCATTGCCTTTTATTCTTGGCATATTAATATCGGTAACAATTATATCAATATCGCTTTTTTTGTTATTATCTAAACTATTCCGGTATATTTCTAGCAACTCTTCTCCATCCTTAGCCTCAATTACAATCAAACCAACATCTTCTAAAAACTTTTTAATAACCACTCTACTTACCAACTGATCATCGGCAAGAATTAATTTTTTATCTTGTAGATTTTTTATATATTCCCTTCTTTCTCCTAAATAAAAGAAATCATCTTTAAAGCCTTGAATCCATTTAGATATTCCACGAAACAAAATATTGTCTCCCGCCGATTTACTAATATAAGAATCAAAATAATTAATATCCGATTCATTTAAAACTTCTTTTAAAAAAGATTTTCTACTCAAAGAGGTTAATGCTATAACAACAATATCCTTATTGTAATTTTTAATTATTTTTGTTGCACTAACTCCATTAATTGAAGACATTTGAACATCCATTAATATCAATCGATAATTATATTTTTTAATCATCCTAATTGCATCATTGGCATTTCTAGCTATATCACATTTCAGACCAATTAAAAATTTTTCTATTTTTGATTTTATTGTTACAAGATTAATCTCCTGATCATCAACCAATAATATTCTATCTTCATCATTATAATTTGATTGTTTAATACTATTTAAATAAAAACGAAAAAATTTCAATCTTTAAATGGTTAAATTAATTAAGTAAGAGATATTTTTAAAATCTAAAAGTAGAAACTATATTTGAAACCCCTTTTTATATTAATAAAAACATAAAAAGGGATAATCAGAAATTAAAATGTGAAGTTAAAAATCCTTCTTAATTGCTATTGAGAGAGCATCAGATTGGGTTTTATACTCTGCACTATATTGAGTAGGAGAATTTAAATCTCGATTAATTTTTGTTTTTTTATGAAATTGGTGACAATAACTATAATCAATAGCAAGACTATCTTTTATTTGTTGAGAAAAACCTAAAGAAGCCCAAATTCTATTACCAGAAGGAATTCTAGGCCCTCTATTATTATCAGTCATAGCATCTTTTTCAAAAGCTAAACCCGTTCTAATGATATTTTTGTTTTCTAAAGAAAAGTTGGCTCCAACTGAATTAAGAGAAGAATCTCGCCAGTTAAATTTTACATTACTACTCATAAAAGGATTATCTGCATTAACTTTTAAATTCTGCAAACGAGACCATTTTGTCCAAGTTAAATCATATAACAATTCAACTTTTTGATTTAATTGGTAAGAAAATCCAGTAGTAAAAGATTCTGGGGTTGATGTTTTAGCGGTAAATTTAGAATAAAGATTAAGATCTTTAATTTTTGTTGTTCCAGATAATTGATAATCAATTTTTGACCTATATCCAGCACCAATTTTTAATTTATCATTTATTTTATAATTCATTCCCACATTATAACCATAACCCCAATCATTTCCTATTAACTCCGCTTTTAAATCATTGACACCAAAATTCACTGCTTGATTTAAATTTGCTTGATAAAATTGAGCCACAAAACCAGCCCCAATCGATAAATCTTCTGCTATTTTATAAGATAATGAAGGATTAATATTTGCAGTATAAACAGAGCTTTCAATCGCAGAATATCTACCTTGCCAATTTTTATTATATTTTGTTGCTAAGCCAAATGGCGAATTAACTGATAAATTAAAGGCTGTTTTATTATTAATTGGAGCCGTTAAATATAGTGCTGGTACAAAATTATTACTTCCAGCATTATTTGATTGATTGCTATTGCTTGGGCTAGTTACACTAGGAGTTATTCTTAAACTTAAATAACTAAAGGATGCAACTAATTGGCTTTTATCTCTTCCAGCAGTTACTGAAGGATTAAAAAATATATCACTAACATCATGGACACCAGTAACTGAACCTGCATAAGAATTTCCTATTTGCGAAGCAGAATATACATCGGTTGAATAACCAGCACCAAATGCTTGATTGCTAAAAATACCTAGGCAACAAATATAAAAAATATAAGATTTTTTGTTATTTTTCATAACTAACAAGAATTAAAGATTGATATTTAAAAAATAAGAGATGTGGATTTGAAGATTTAGTTTTAATTTAGATTATTAAATTTTTCAAGAGTTTTTTACAACAAATAATTAAATAAAATTATTTTTAATATTGAGACTAATTTTTATTAGAATTATTCCAGTCATTAAGCCATTTTGCATTTGAATTAACAGAACCAGTCCATTTTTTTAACTCTGATTTTTTGGCATTAAAATGAAAGTTTTCTTGAAATTTTTTTTCATTAACATTAAATTTTATCTGCTCAATTAATAAAGAAGATTTATCAGCAATATCGATATTAATTTGCTTTTTTATTAATGGATTAAAAATTTTATCAATAAAATTAGTGGTGTTAATAAAAAAATTCATAACTTCTTGAGTTTGAAAATCTCCATTTTGACATACATTTCTTGAAATACTAAGTAATTCAAAATATCTTGCAAATAATTCAGATAAAAACTGATTTGGCTTATAATTTTTTAAGGCATCAACCATCAATCTCTTTATTTGAGATCTAAGAGGTAAAAAATCCGCTTCACGACCATTCATATCAAGAGTGATTGCTTCAAGAAACTTTTCATTGAGCGAAATTCCGCTTTCAAATTCAAAGCAATGAGCCATTTCATGAGCTAGTACATTATAAGAAAGGTTGCGAATTATGATTTTGAGCTCTTGGCGATGAAATATTTTATCAATCTTTTCAACGGCTTTATCAATAAAGCTTCTTTTTTGAGTCAAAAAACAGCCTTGATTGGTATCCCATCCTTTAATCAATCTAATTTCAAATTGTAATTTTTTTTCTTTAAGCTTTGAAAGAATTAGATCTAGCCCATCTTTAAAAATTTCAATACGATATAATTTTATAAATATATCCACTAATTTTTCTTTATCTTGATTATTTTCAAATTTTGATTGTGCCAAAATAATATTTGCAAAATCTTGCTTAATAGCTAGATTATTGCTTTATTATGAATAGTCGCTTTGCTGTTAAATTGATTTTTCAAGGTTGATTTATGGAGTTTTAAAATTACTATTAAAAAACTTATTTACTAATTAATAATTCATTATTCAATTGCAAGCATTACATTTTAATTTTATTAGCAATAAATTTTTACAAAAAAATAAAAAAAATATTATTAATTTTTTATTTAGCGACAAAAATAAAATCAATGATATTGAAAAAATTTTAAAAAAATTACCTATTAATTCAGCGATTATTTTCCGAGAATATAATTTACCTCAAAAAAATAGAGAAGCTATCGCCATTGAATTATTAAAACAAGCTCATAAACTAAAAATTAAAATATTAATCGGGAAAAATTTTTCTTTGTCAAAAAAAATCAATTCAGACGGCTATCATTATTCGGATAAAGAAAAATTTGGCTCCAAAGAATGGCTAGATTATATTAAATTTCGCATTTTCTCGCGGTATAATTTAATTAACAAAAACCATTCTTTTACTTATAGCTGTAGTTGCCATAGCTTATCATCTTTTTTCAAATTGAAAAATAATAAAAATTTTACAAAAATATTTATTTCTCCAATATTTACAACAACCAGCCATAAAGAAGATTTACCAATTGGAATGTTGCAATTAAAAAAAATTATATTAAAAAATAATTCTATTAGAAATAAAAAAATTTGTAGCAATAAATTTAAAGAAATATATCCGCTAGGCGGAATAAATAAAAGAAACATTAAATCATTATCAAGGCTTAATATATCTGGTTTTGCTGGTATTGACTTATTTAAAAATTTATGAAAAAAATCACCCCAATAATAATGTCTGGAGGCTCTGGCACTAGATTATGGCCACTTTCCCGCCAGTCTTATCCTAAGCAATTTCTTAGTCTTTTTAATCATAAATCTCTCTTTCAACAAACAATTTCTAGAGTTAGCGATAGTTCATTTTTTAACCCTGCAATTATAATAATTAATCACGAACATCGCTTTATTGTTGAAGAAGAATTGCAAAAGCTCAATTATCAAGCCGGAGAAATAATCCTCGAACAAACTCCAAAGAACACCGCTCCAGCAATTACAATTGGCTCAATGGCAACAATTAATCAATCTAAAAATAACAATCAACAAGGTGAAGATCTTGTTATAATAATGCCTTGCGATCACCTTATTCAAAACGACAATCTATTTATAGAAAAAGTAAAAAATCTTATAAAAATTGATTTCAATCAAATTTTGTTAACTTTTGGAATTAAACCACAATATGCAGAATCTGGATACGGCTATATCGAAAGGGAAAATAACCCATTATTTAAAGAAATTAACAGCACAGATTCAATCTATAAAGTAAAAAACTTCATTGAAAAACCTAGCAAAATCAAGGCCGAAGAATTAATAAAAAATCAGTTAAATTTATGGAATAGCGGAATATTTGCCTTTAGAGCATCGTTTTTTTTAGATGAGTTAAAAAAATTCTGTCCCGATATTTTTGAGAAATGCAAAAACTCTTATTTAGCATCATCAAAAGATCTTGATTTTACAAGACTTGGCAATTCATTTGAGCAAGTTGAAAATATTTCAATTGATTATGCAATAATTGAAAAATCAAAAAATGTTGCTGTATTGCCTCTTAATATTGATTGGAACGATGTCGGGAACTGGAAAACAGTTGCTGATATTAGCGAAAAAGACAATAATGGCAACAGCTTAATAGGTAAAGCTTACAGTCTTAATAGCAAAAATTGCTATGTCCATTCTTTAAAATCAATAACTACAATTATAGGGGTTGATAATTTATTGATTATAAATTTAAAAGATACCCTGCTTATCGCCAATAAAAACAATGCTCAACAAGTAAAGGAGATGGTTGAAATTTTGCAGAAACAGAATATTGAAGAGGTTAATGCGATGCCAAAAAAATTTCGCCCTTGGGGAAGTTTTGAAATTATCGATATTGGAAACAATTTTAAATTAAAAAAAATTATCGTTAAACCGCATTCAGCATTATCACTACAACTACATAATCATCGTTCTGAACATTGGATAGTAGTAAATGGAGTCGCAAAAGTTATAAAGGATGATCAATTTTTTACCTTAAATACCGATGAATCAACTTACATAAAATCTGGAACCAAACACAGAATTATTAATGACTCTAATAATATTCTTGAAATAATAGAAGTTCAAACTGGAAAATATCTTGAAGAAGATGACATTACAAGGTTTGAAGATTTATATGGTCGCTAAAAAAATTTTCAATGAATTATCTAATTAGTTTTTACTTAATCTTAATTAACGATCTAAAGCTGGGAATTAGTAATTTTTCAGGTTTAATTGCTAATACTATGTTTTTTATTATTTTTATTATGATTTTAAATTTAATCATTCCACACCAAGAAGATATAAAAAATCAAATGATGCAAACATTAACTATCATTAACATATGCTTAATTACCATGATTAACGGCTTCAATCATCAATTTATAAAAGAAGATTTTGAAGATGGGTCAATTGATCAAATATTTTTATCTTGCGAAAGGCTTGAAATAGCAATTGGAGCAAAAATTTTTGCTAATTGGATAAAATCAAGCTGTTTAACTCTTATTATTTTACCGATATTTATAAATTTTGTTTTTGATTTTAGTCAAATTACAATCAATAAATATCAATTTATTTTCAAGCTAATGTTGGTTTTTTCAATTATTAGCTTTATACTCAATTCAATAGCAAGCTTATCTGGAAGCATTTCTATTGCAGGCGGTTCATTTTCTCTGTCTGCAATAATAGCAATGCCATTAATGATACCAACCATCTTAACTGGACAAATCGCATTAATTCAAACTCTAGACAATAATATTATATTTGACATTGAAATATTATTGGGAATGGCGATATTATCATTTATTGGCTCAGTATTTGCAATCTCTAAAATAATTCAAAACTCAAGATAAATAAATTATACTCAAAAAATGAAAATTATTGGAATTGACCCCGGACTTACTAAAACCGGCTGGGGAATAATTGAAGTAAATAAAAACAATCTATTGCAATTCATTGCCTGCGGAACTATTTATTCAAAAGCAACAGAAACCATCGACAAAAGATTAAAACATTTTCATCAAGAATTATCCTTGATTTTAGAGCTTTATCAACCAAAATCTTCGGCGATAGAAGAAACATTTATCAATGTCAATCCTTTATCTTCCTTAAAATTAGGACATATTCGTGGTGCATTAATTTTAACTATTGCAAATTATAACTTGGAAGTTGCAGAATATTCAACAACCGCTATCAAAAAAACAATAGTTGGGAATGGTAGAGCAGATAAAAAACAGATTCAATTAATGGTAAAAATACTAATGCCAAAAGCAGAATTCAAAACTGAAGATGAAGCAGATGCCATTGCAACTGCAATTTGCCATTTTCATAGCCATAAATTAAAGTTCTAAAATGATAATTTTCAAAACATCTCAACAACCAATAGCAAGAAATTATGATTCTGCTCAGTTGGGAATTACAAATATTACACCTAATCAAAACCTAAAAAATACTGACAAAGCTAATTTTCTTTATAATTTTATCGCCGTTTTTTCTTCAATATTTCTTTCTTCAATTGGTTATGGAATATTGATGGTTCTTATATCATTGCAAGTTGAGCATCACATCAGAAACGAAATATTAATTTCAATTTCAACGGCAACTCAAATTGGTTCAGGAGTATTTTTTGCAAGATTCTTACCTAGTATAGTCGCGAAATATGGAGCATTACAAACCATTCGTTTTTATTCAATAATTTCCGCAATTTCGGCAATTATTTTATGTTTTTATTTTAACTATTTTTTCTGGCTAATTGTAATATTAGCATTTGGAATCTCCTTATTTTCTTGCGGTGTCGTTCGTCAAACAATTATGATAGATATTGCCCCCGTTAAATCGCGGGCAATTGTTATTTCCTGTGGAACTATGGTAGTTTCTATCGGAAATAGCTTAGGACCATTAATTTTCAATATTCTTAATTTTAATAATCAATTAATTATTCATTTAATTGCCTGCGGTTTTTATTTACTTTCAATTATACCAATTCTTAGATTAAATTTTAGTAGCAATAATATTTGCGAAGAAAAAAAAATAAGCATCTTTCTATATATCAAAAACTCACCAAAAATAATGTTAGCAGGCTTTTGCACCAGTTATGCATTATCATCAACTAATGCCTTTTTAATAATTTATGGCATAAAAGTTGGCTTATCAACTCAAAATTCAGCAATGTTACTATCCACATTGCTTTTTGGTACTATACTTTCAATTCCAATCGGCTATTTAGCGGATATAATAAATCGAAGATTACTAATGATATTTTCTGCTTTTATGGCACTAATTTGCTCTTTTTATCTATTATATCAAAATAATGCAAATGAAATACATCTTGCTTTATTTTTATTATTTGGTTTTCTAGCAGGAGTTAAATTACCAGCAATCGTTTTAATTAATGAAAAATATAAACCAACTCAAAGAATTAGTGTCAATACTGCCTTTGCAAGATTTAGCATGACTGGCAATATTTTTGGATTATTTTCAACTGGTTTAATTATGAAATTAATTGGACCGCAAGGATTATGGGCTTCAATTTGCCTAATTCTAACTATTTTTTTAGTAATTTCTCTTGGCAATTATTTTATAAAAATAAAATCTGAAGGCTTTCAATGGTCAATCAAAGTTTTTACTAAAAAAGAAGAGGCGATTCCGCAAGAATAATAATTCTTTCTAAATATGTTTGATTAATATTGATGATTGTTTTATAATTTTAATTAAAACTATAATATTGATTTAAATATAAAAAATTTAAATAATGCCAAAACAAATAATTAAAGACCTTAAAATAATAGGAAATTTAAAATTGCTATTTTTTAGCATTTTTATTTTTGCAACAGCAACTGGAATAAATGCAGTAACATTCCCTGCTCTACTTACCATAAACAACATTAGCCCTAGGGCAATGGGATTTGCAACAATAATAGAAATAGGTTCTGGAATAATTATTTCTTTTGTTCTACCAAAAATAATTACAAAATTTAAACCAATTCCCTCCGTTACAATTGCTTCAATAATTTATAGCATTGCAATTATTATTGCTTATTTTTTTGTTAATTTTTGGTGCTGGCTATTATTGATATTTATAATGGGAATGTGCTGGTTCACTTGTGTCATCATTAGACAAGCTTGGCTAAATTCTCTAGTTGATAATAAGCAAAGAGGTACTGTTATTGGTATATTCAGTATGTTAATTTCCGCTGGTTTAGCAATAGGTCCACTAATTGTAAGTTTTAGTGGAGCAGAAAATTATCTTAGCTTTATTATATCTGGTATACTATCTTTTTCTTCATTGGTCGCTATTTTAATATTCAAAACCAAATCAACATTCGCAATAAATAATAAAAATATCCCGATAAAAACATTTTTTAAAAATAATCCTTTATTAAGTTTTGCAAGATTTTTTCTTGATTTTCAAACATTTTGCTTAATTTCTTTTACGGTAGTATTTGGCAATAAAATAGGTTTAAGCTTTGAAAAATCAGGTATCTTAATTAGTTGCTATATGGCAAGTGGTTTTAGCGACTTAATAGTTGGAATTATGCTAAGAAAATATAATCCATATAAAATAATTAATGTTGGCTTTCTTATCTGTTTATCTTGTTTCTTAATCATCATATTAACACAAAATTATCAATTATTATTGATTTTATATTTTTTATTTGGAGTAGGAATAGCCTGCATTTTTGTTTCGGTTTTTAAAATTACCAATGACTCTTATAAAAATAAAGAATTAATTGGTGCCAATACCACATTCCAGAGAATCGGAGGTCTAGGATCAATCTGCGGAGGTTTGTTAGGTGGTATTTTAATTGATATTTTTGGCTATAATGGTTTTCCAATCGCCATCATAATTGGCTGTATCTCATATTTAACTTTTTTAATATTTTATAAAGATTATCAATGATAAAAAAACCCTTAATTATTGCCGTTGATGGCCCCTCCTCTTCAGGCAAAGGAACATTGGCAGAAAAAATAGCCAACCATTTTAATCTTGCCTATCTTAATAGTGGAGCCTTATTTAGAGCGGTCGCAATGCAAATAATCAAATCGCAGATCGAGTTAGAAAAATTGAACCTTCATTTAAAAAAACTAGTTAATAATTTATATAATTACAATCTACAAAATCCTCAATTATTTAGCGAAGATGTAGGACTTATCGCCTCACAAATAGCAAAAAATCAAACTTTGAGAGATTCTTTACTAAAATTTCAAAGAGATTTTAT
>JAJTDS010000059.1 GCA_021298605.1 Rickettsiales bacterium | reverse complement strand
GCCAAATAGCGAATATATTGACCCTTATTTTAACATGTCTGGCAAGGCAATAACTAATAATGTTGGCGAATATAATTTTATCACAATAATGCCAGGATCCAAAGTTGGCAGAGCTCCTCATGTCAATATTAATGTTTATCATCCAAAATTTGGAAAGCTTGAAACTGAAAGTTATTTTGAAAATCATCCCAATAATAAAAATGATTATCAATACACTTCTTACGATAAAGTTGATGCAGATTTACTAACCGCTAAGGTTTCTTATTCTGAACCAAATAATCCTAAATCAGTTAAAATATGCATATTTAACATAGTCTTACAAGGAACTCATCAATATAAAAAATATTAATTTCTACAATATTAACTTATAATACTAATGACAATTATTGCTTTTCTTGGAATGTGTTTTGCTTGGAGCTTTAGCTGGTTTGCAATAAAGCTACAATCTAACTCCTTTGTTGAGCCTGAATTATCAACTTTCTACCGCTTTTTACTGACTAGTATTTTAATGATAATAATTTGTAAAATCTCAAAACAAAGATGTTTTATTAAAAAGTCAGAATTAAAACTACTGCCAATTATTGGCTTGACAAATTTTTCACTTAATTTTCTTATTGGTTATTTTGCAGTTAAATTCATTGCCAGTGGTATTTTGGCAATGATTTTTAGCCTCTCAATTCTTACTTCAGAAATAATTTCAGCATTCTTTAATAAACATAAAATTAAGAAAAAAATTATTATTAGCAGTATTGTTGGTTTTATTGGCTTATCAATATTTATCATACCCTCAATTGATTTCAACAACAATCAGACTAATAAATTTCTAATCGGACTAGCACTCTCAATTTTAATGATGATAATATATTCATTTGGAACAGTATTGGTGGGAATCAACAAAGAAGTTAATAATACCCCATTATATACTACCATAACTTATTGCTCTGGCTTTGGGGCTATATTCTTATTAGTAATAAATTTAATAAAAAATAATAATTTTGCTATTGATTATTCATTAACCTATCTTGGATCATTATTTTATTTAGTTTTTATTTCCACAATACTTGCTTTTATCTGTTTATTTTATTTAATCCAAAAAATTGGTAGCACTAGAGCTAATTATACCGCTTTAATATATCCAATTATTGCAATCATTACATCAATGTTTTTAGAAAATTTACAACTTAATTTTATTAGTATTATTGGAATTTTAATGATAATTTCTGCAATTGCGATTGAGTTTTTTTATAATCCAAAATCACTAAAACATAATAAATTATAAGTAAAAAATGATAAAAATTGATAATATCTTGCTTGAAAGTAATGTTCTTCTTGCTCCAATGTCAGGAGTAACAGATTTACCATTTCGCAAATTAGTAAAAAAATTTGGAGCCCCTTTATTAATTTCAGAAATGATAGCATCTAGAGCAATGATTTTACAAACAAAAGAATCGCTTAAAAAATGCGAAAAAGATAAATCTCAATATCCAATGTCAGTTCAACTTGCTGGTTGCGATCCATTGATAATGGCGGAAGCTGCTAAGTTAAATCAAGATATGGGTGCAGATATAATTGATATAAATTTTGGCTGTCCTGTTAAAAAAGTAGTTAATGGATTCGCTGGCAGTGCATTAATGAAAGATGAAGATTTGGCAAAAAGAATTATGGAAGCAGTTGTTAAAGCAGTAAAAATACCAGTAACAATGAAAATGAGATTGGGTTGGAGCTATGAAAATATTAATGCCCCATCCCTTGCAAAAAAAGCTGAAGATTGCGGGATAAAAATGCTGGTAGTCCACGGAAGAACTCGTTGTCAAATGTATAATGGCAATGCAAATTGGGAAATGATTTCAAAAGTTAAAGAAGCGGTATCTATTCCTGTAATTGCCAATGGAGATATTAAAACATCACAAGATGCAAAAAATGCTTTACTTCAATCAAATGCAGATGGAGTAATGATTGGCAGGGCATGTTATGGAAGACCTTGGTTAATTAATCAAATTGATAAAGAATTAAATCAACAATCAGAAGTCTTAGCACCAACTATTGAAGAACAAAAAATAATAATTATTCAACATTTCCAAGAAATGGTAGATTATTATGGAGAGCAAATAGCAATTCCACTTGCAAGAAAACATATTGGTTGGTATAGTTCTGGCCTCAAAAATGGAGCATCTTTTAGAGCAGAAATAAACATAACCAAAGAATATACAGAAATAATTAGAAAAATTGAAAATTTTTATCAACAATTAGGTAGTTAATATTGACAATATTTTATTAATAAACTAAATTGAAAAGGTTTAAAAAAGAAATATGCTTTTTAGCTTTAAAAGTAAAAACCAAAAATTGCTCAAAAAAAATATAGTTTTATGTTTCAAAATAATATAAACAAAAATTGCAACTAGTTTAGTAAATGGAGCACAAAAATTTAGAACAAAAACCTTCAAATTCACCTATAAAATCTGATACTTTGCCAAATCAAGGCAGAATTTATGGAGTTTCAAAAGCAATATCACTTAACAACCATAAAGAATATGAAGAATATAACTCCTTCATCAAAGAATCAGTTGCTAACCGCCAATATTTTAAAGATGCTCTTAATTGGTATATTTTTCGATATATAAACCCAATTAACGAAAGAAGCTTACTCTTAATTGCAAGCTTAGTGTCCGCTCTAATAGTTTATTGCCTATACTCAATGTTGAGCTATATATTTCCCCTAATTGAGAAGAAGCCTATTTTTATTCGCTCAATCGATGAAGCAAAATATCACTTTTATTTGCAAAATCTTAAACCTCATCCAAAATCAGCAATTGATAAAGAAAAATACGATCCGAAAATAACTAACCTTAATGAGGCGGTGGCAAAAAAATTAGTCAGTTATTATGTTAAAGAATTTGAAAGTTACGATTATCGAGAAACCTCTTTTGACAAAGTAAATGAAAAATTTAACAAAATAAGAAACTTATCATCAAAAAAAGTTTACAGCGACTTTCAAAATATGATGAGCTCCGATAATCCTAGTAGCCCCGTAAACTTTATTGGCAAAGATATTCAAAGAAAAATTATAATCAATTCAACATCGATAGCAAAAAAATCCCCACAAGAGAGTTTAAATAAAGCAAAAAATTTTTTCTTTGAGGATCAAATACCAAATCAAGCCGAGGTTGATTTTACAACAATAACAAAAATTGCTGATGAAGACGGCTATAGAGATATAGCAGAAAATTACATTGCCAAAATAACATTTGAATTTAGCGGTACCAGAGACACTGAAAAATTTTCCTACAAAAAAAATAAAGCACATCAAGCTATAAATGATAAAGAAAGAGAAATTAAATTCATTGTCACCAATTATCAATTATTAAAAGTCAAGAAATAAATGTTTAATTTCATTTTTAACAAAAGAAGTATTTTAAAAATATTACTAATATTTACCTTATTCACAACCGTAGCTATAAATAATGCTTTTGCATCACAAATGCCTAGGTTTCTTGGAAGTGAAAAAAAATTTCGTAGCTATATATATAATCCTAATGAAGTTTATCGTTATATTGGACACTATACCTATCAAGGCTTTATAGAGTTTGATGAAGGTGAGTCAATCAGCACAATTTCAATGGGCAATCCTACATTATGGATGTTTGAACATTTAGAAAATCGTTTATTTTTAAAACCAGTTGGCGAAGATAATTCAGAAACCAACATGACCATCATCACCAATAAAAGAATTTATCATTTCGAACTCGCAGCAAAAGAAGCCAAGGGAATCAACGATCAAGATCTTATCTTTGTTGCTAAATTTTTATATCCAGAAGATGAAGATAAAAATATCCTTGAATTTAATAAATCAGAAAAATCAGATGAACCAGATATGAGCGATTTAAGTATATATAATTTTGACTATCAATATGTTGGAGAAAATAGCATAACCCCACTGAAGGTGTTTGATGATCAACAATTCACTTATTTTCAATTTGCAAGAAAAAATGCTGAAATACCAGCTATTTTTACTGTTGATTCTAGCGGATTCGAATCTTTAGTTAATTTTAGATCAGTCGGAGACTACATTGTTGTAGAGCAAATGGCACCTCAATTCACCCTAAGAAGCGGTCAAGATATTGTATGTGTCTACAATTCAAGACTTTACAGCACTAAAAACTCTAATAGTAACTCCAATCACTACAACAAAAATAACTCGACCAGACAACTAAATCAAAGTTATAGTACGAAATCTGTAAATAATAAAAATAAAAATATTCTTTTGCAGAAGAATCAAAACAGAACTCCAATTATTGACAATAACATGATGATACAAAATTCCTCACCAGCATTAATTCAAAATGAAAGTCAAGCAAATAACAAAATGATGATGTTACACAATTAAACAATAAATCTAAAAATGAAGAGCAATAATTCAAATTATAATCACCGCAATAGCGAAACAAAATGGCAAAAGATTTGGGAAGAAAAACAAATCTTTAAATTTGATAACGATTCCAAAAAAGAAAAATATTATGTTTTAGAGATGTTTCCCTACCCTTCTGGAAGGATACATATGGGACATCTCAGAAATTATGCAATTGGAGATGTTATCGCAAGATTCCGCAGGATGCAGGGTTTTAATGTTTTACACCCAATGGGGTTTGACTCATTTGGATTACCAGCAGAAAATGCTGCACTCGAACATAAAATACATCCCGAAGAATGGACTCTTAAAAATGTAGAACAAATGCGTCAAGAGTTAAAATCTATAGGCATATCAATAGATTGGGAACGGGAAGTCATAACCTGCTTACCCGAATATTACAAACACGAACAAAAAATCTTTCTTGATTTTTTAAAAAATGGTCTTGCCTATCAAAAAGAATCATTTGTCAATTGGGATCCAATTGATCAAACGGTTCTTGCTAATGAACAGGTTATAGATGGAAAGGGGTGGAGAAGTGGAGCATTAGTTGAAAAAAGAAAATTAAAACAATGGTTTCTAAAAGTTTCAGATTTTTCTGAAGAGCTTTTAAAAGAGCTAAAAAATCTTGAAGGCTGGGATGATAGAGTTTTATCAATGCAAGAAAAATGGATTGGCAAAAGCGAAGGGCTT